>NZ_OY787464.1:1200000-1500000 GCF_963678845.1 uncultured Bacteroides sp. | reverse complement strand
TGGGGTGCAGCAGCAATAATTATGAACTCTATTATGAAATGAATCAAAGCCCCGATAGCGGTTACCGTGTGCTGGGTTTTGTGGGTGGCAATCCCGGAGCCGATTTTCCAAAGACCGCCACCTATCTAGGCGATCTGAAATTCCTGCACAATTTTCTCGATAGTGAACACCCCGAGCAAGTATTCTGTAGCCTCCCTTCCGAGAAACACGAACAGATTATCCGCCTTATCAACTATTGCGAGAACAACCTTATCCGCTTCTATAGCGTGCCCAATGTGCGTCGTTACCTGAAGCGTAAAATGAATATGGAACTTTTTGGAGATGTCCCAGTGCTCTATGTGCGCAATGAACCCCTCAATTACCCTATGAACCGTGTGTTGAAACGCGGGTTCGATTTCCTTTGTTCCACCCTTTTCCTCTGCACCCTCTATCCCATCATATATATTATAATAGGAACCCTTATCAAAATCACCTCTCCCGGCCCCATTTACTTCAGGCAGTTACGTAGTGGTGAGAACGGCAAAGAGTTCTGGTGCTATAAGTTTCGTTCTATGAAAGTGAACAAAGACAGTGACAAAGTACAGGCCACTAAGGACGATCCCCGTAAAACCCGCTTTGGCGATTTCCTTCGAAAGAGTAACCTCGACGAGTTTCCTCAGTTTATCAACGTATGGAAAGGCGAGATGTCTATGGTAGGCCCACGCCCCCACATGCTGAAGCATACCGACGAATATTCCCAGTTGATCAATAAATATATGGTGCGCCATTTTGCCAAACCCGGAGTAACCGGCTGGGCACAGGTAACCGGCTATCGTGGCGAGACTCGTGAACTGAGCCAAATGGAAGGCCGTGTTATTCGTGATATTTGGTATATTGAGAATTGGTCTTTTATGCTGGATTTGAGGATTATCTTTTTGACGGTGTATAATGTAGTTAAGGGGGATAAGTGTGCTTATTAAAAGATCTAATTACAGATTAATGAAAAAAGTAATAATTATTTGTAATATATACACTCGTTAATCAAGTAGCTATGTTTTTTTCAATAGAAAATATTTTGAATAAAATTTAGCTTATTGGCTTATGGTAGTTTTTGATATGCGAAATCCTTATTTTGTTATGTGACGAATAAGTATAATTGAGTCATTCCTTTCTTTTTGTGCGAATACATTCGTTTTGTAGAGAATATTTTATATAATTAAATTTAAAGTGAGAAAATACTATATTTAGTATGATAGGCAATACATCGCAAAATAATAAACGTATAGCAAAAAATTCGTTACTACTTTATTGTAGAACTATGTTTACAATGCTAATAAGTCTATATACATCAAGAGTAATACTAAGTACATTAGGGGTTGATGATTATGGAGTTTACAATGTCGTTGGAGGATTTGTTGCTATGTTTTCCTTAATGAGTAGTAGCTTGACATCATCCACACAGCGTTTTATAACATTTGAGCTAGGCAAAAAGAATCATTCACAAACAAGAGCAGTTTTTTCTTCTGCTGTTGTAATTCATTGTTTACTCTCTATAATAGTTCTTATTGTGGCTGAAGGTATTGGAATTTGGTTTCTTAACTCTAAAATGAATATCCCTGCAAGTAGAATAGTAGCTGCAAATTGGGTCTTCCAATGTTCTTTACTAACATTTATAATAGATATAGTAAGTATTCCATATAATGCTATGATTATAGCATATGAAAAGATGCAGGCGTTTGCTTATATATCTATTTTAGAAGCAGTTCTAAAATTATCTATAGTCATATTATTGCCTTTTCTTCATTATGATAAATTAATAATTTATGGAATCCTTATGATGATGGTTGCTGTCGTAATAAGAATCGTATATGGTATTTATTGTAATCGAAATTTCTCGGATTCATATTTTATATGGGTTAAGGAGAAAAAGTATTATAAGCAAATGACAGGATTCGCTGGTTGGAACTTTATAGGTTCTTCCTCGGGAATTCTTACTAATTATGGTGTAAATATACTTTTGAATTTGTTTTTCGGTGTAGCTATTAATGCTGCTAGAGGAGTAGCTACTCAAGTAGATGGTGCATTAAATCAGTTTGTATCGAATTTTATGACAGCAATAAATCCACAAATAACAAAATCTTATGCTTCTGGTAATTACACTTATATGATGACTTTGATAAATAAAGGAGCTTGTTTTTCTTTTTATCTTCTTTTATTTATGGCATTACCTGTATTATTTGAAACACAAAGAATTCTTACTTTGTGGCTTAAAGTAGTCCCTAATTATACAATTATATTTGTGCGTTTATCACTTATTTACACTATGTGTCAATCTTTATCGCAAACGCTTTACACAGCTATGCTTGCGACGGGTAAAATAAAGCGATATCAATTAGTTGTAGGAGGGTTAAGCTTATTGACTTTTCCTATATCATATTTGTTTTTATGGTTGGGATATTCGCCCATTTCATGCTATATAGTCTCTATTTCTATTTCTATTATATGTTTAGTTGCTCGATTGTATATGCTAAAGCCGATGATTAATCTGTCAATTACATTTTATCTAAAGAATGTAGTATGTAAAATTCTTATTGTATTATTGGCATCTTTATTAGTTCCCTTATTATTAGAATTTATTTTATCGTATAGTTATTTAAAATCTATAGTACTTATCATAACATCTACTTTTTTTACAGCGTTATCTGTTTTATATTTAGGATTAAACTTATCGGAAAGAAAATATATTTATTCTACTATACGAAATAAACTTTTAAGAAATGGAATTTAAGATTAATTCTTTAGCAAAATTTATTGGATATTCAATGGACGAGCGTATAAGATATAAGTCGTCCTCAGGAGGAATTGGTACTGGAATTTTGAAATATTTATTTGAAATAGGTTATATTGAGACTGCTGTAAGTTTGGTATATGATGCAGAGCTTTGTAAATACAGACCTGAATTTATTTATTGTTTTGAAGATTTTAATAATTGTGGTTCTGTATATCATGAAATCGAATTAATTGAATATATAAAAGAAAATTATTCTAAAGTAAAGGGACGTTTATCTGTATTTTGTATGGGTTGTCAAGTAAATTATATAAGAAAAATTCTTCAACGTCATAATATTGAATCTTTTATTTTAAGTTTAGTTTGTTCAGGACAAACTGAGATAAAAGGTATCTATACTTATTATAGACTGTTAGGCATTAAAAAAGAAGATATCTTTTCTATTCAGTTTAGAGGTAATGGATGGCCTAGTGGTATACAAATAAAATTAAAAAATGGAAATTTTTTAAAGAGAAATAATTGGACTGAACCTTGGTCAACACTACATACTTCACATTTATATCAACCTCGTAAATGTTTTTTTTGCAAAGAGTCTTTTAATAAGGCTGCTGATGTATCGTTGGCAGATCCATGGTTGGATAAATATATAAATATTGACACTGTTGGTAATACTATTTTTTGTGTCAATACTAATATAGGTATAGAAATAATAACTGCTATGATCAACAAGAGATTGATTTATGTTACAGAAGCATTTGATAGTGATTTTCTTAAATCGCAACATTCTATTTACATGCAGAGATTAATAAATCCCAAAAGTCATCGTTCAATGGCTAAAATTGCAAATTTATGTGGAAATATTTATTACAGAAATATTATGTCTAGCTGTATGTTCACTTTAAAAATACATAATAATATTGTTTTGAAACTAATGAATAAAAGAAAATAGTATCTTTGAATTAGATAGAATAAAGATCTGCAGATTGAGGTTACTTTTGGAGGATAAAAAATCAAATAAAGTTGATTTTTGATTTTTATTTATTAAAAATGTAACTATTTTAAAACATCAATAGATTACTATGTAAATATTGATAATTTAAAATAGTAATTAAGCACATGCTGGAATAGGAGATAGTTTTCTGCTTGTGATGAAATAGTTATTTGAGATAATGTTTATTTGCAGACTATGTGCACATATATACCATTCTCATGATTTTGGAAATATAAACTGTACCTATCTATTATAACTAAGGAGCGGTGATAATTAAAGATCAATGCTGGTTAGGTCTTGGATGTGAAATGCTTTCAGGAATTATATAGGTAAACATTCAATTGTCGCATCAAGGACTGTTGTGACAAAAAAGGTTTCTCCTTATTCTATTGTTGCTGGTAATCCTTTGCGAATAATAAAAACATATAATTTTAAATTAATAAATGGGAAAAGTGTCGAAATCGAGAAAGATGAATCATGTTGTTATATCTGGATTTAATTTAGAAGATAATAATAGAGGTACAGCTGCATTAGGATATGGGTCGATAAGTTTTTTATCTAAATTTCATGATCTTTCAAATAAAAAAATTGCTTGTGTCAGATTTTTTAAAAAACCTTGGAAATGCAGCTATAAACCCGAGATAAAAGAATATTTTATTGATAATAAGAAAGTTGATGTTGAATTATATAAAGTATGGTATTTTGAATATTTGCTAATTAAAATTTTTAAAGTTAGAATACCGTTTTTCCCATTATCAAAATTATTTAAAGATGTTGAATATGTTGCAGCAATTAATGGGGGAGATGGATTTTCAGATATCTATGGTAAGGCGATCTTTGAAAATAGACTAAAAGAGATTAATATAGCCATGACTTTCAATATACCACTTATTATTCTCCCTCAAACTTTAGGACCATTTAAAGATAATCGAATTTATCTAAGGGCTAGTAATATATTGAAATATTCCACTAAAGTTTATGTCCGTGATAAAAAATTTGATAAAGAACTTAACCAGATGGGAGTACGTTTTAATTTAACAAAAGATTTGTCTTTTTATATGCAACCAGAAATGGTTAATATTAAATTAAAACCTAATGCTATAGGCCTAAATATTAGTGGCTTGGCTTATTCAAATAAATTTTATAGTCTAGCGAATCAATTTGATAACTATCCTATTTTGATAGATGCAATAATAAATTATTTCCAAAAAAGTGAGATCCCAATTTATCTGATTTCACATTCGTACAATTTTCTTGCACCGGAAGCAAATAATGATGATTTACAAGTCTGTAAACAAGTATATGAAAATTTGAACAATAAACATTTTGTTTATGTAATAAACGAGAATTTCACACCACCACAAATAAAGTATATAATTTCACAGATGGATTTCTTTATTGGTACAAGGATGCATGCTAATTTTGCAGCAATATTCACAAAAACACCAGTTTTTGGTCTGTCATATAGCTATAAGTTTGCAGGGGCTTTTGACTCATTTGGTCTGAATGATAGTTATTCAGAAATAAGAAACTTGTCAAAAAATGATATATTTCCTTTAATATCTAAAATTGAAAATTTTTATTTAAATAAAAAAACAAAAGTTATTATAAGATCATGAGTTTTATTCTTACAGTTTTAAGTGTGATAATTATCATTTTATTATTTGTTAATTTCAAATATGGATTTGCTGTATATTTAGCTTATAGTATCTTAGTTCCTATAGGTTATTTAGTAATTAATAATTTTCTGATTGGTGAATTCTTTATATTTGTATTGCTTCTGCTGGCCTTTATATTTAGATATATTCATAAATTTAGTTATTTCAAATTTAAATTATTCACTCCTTTTCTCTTTCTTCTTTTAGGGCAGTTTATTTTGATTCCCTTTCATAATCAAACTCCATTCTATTATCAGTTGAATTCATTTGTACATGATATGATGGGTGTTACAAATTCTTTGATTCTATTGAATGTCATTTTATTAGAGCAGAATTCTTATAAATTATATATTAAAGTGATTTTTATTAGTATTGCTATTTCTACCTTTTATGGTCTTTTTTTGACAACAATTCCTGGAATAAACCCTTATTTGCTTATTACACTTCCAATAGGAGGCCAAGAATTTAATGCTGCCTATGCAGCCGGTAACAGTGGACTTTCAGATGTTTTGGCTATTGCAGCTGGTCGTAATTTTGGACGTATTTCTTCTGTATTTACACATCCTATGACATATGGAATTTTTTTATGCCTGTCCTTAGTATTTATGTTGTATACAGTTTTAAAATCTAAAAACAAATCAGCCATAATTCTGTTGTTATTTATAGTTGTAAATATATTTTGTATTGGGGTGCGGACTAGTATAGTTGTCATGATTATTTCATTAATATATTATTTATGTTTCAATTATAATATTAAAAAGATCTTTTATACTTTATTTTTAGCCGGTATTATTTATATAATAATAAGTAATATTATTGATACGAGTAGCGTGTTTAATAGCATACTGAGTAAAGATAGTGATGGGGTAGAAGGTTCATCATTGAATATGCGCTTAGAACAACTTCAGGGATGCTTCACTATTATTGATTCACATTTGATATTGGGCAACGGGTATGGTTGGACATCTTATTACCTATCATTGCATGCAACTCATCCACTATTGCTTAGTTTTGAAAGTTTAGCATTTGTCATTTTATGTAATAATGGATTATTTGGTGTGCTTTTATGGCTTGTTTTTATTTTTATGTATTTTAAAATATCATATAAATTTTTCACTAAAGAAGAGTCTGTAGTTTTACAAACTTTGTTGGTAGTATATTTGTGTTATTCGTTAATAACAGGTGAATATGGATATATGAAATATTTAGTATTATATTATGCTATTTTTATTGGAATATTTACGAATAAAAAAACTAAAACTTCAATCAATATTTAATTTAGATCATTGTGCGCACTAAAAAAATAGACGATTATTATTAAATAGATTTAACTAACTAGAGTTGTTTAGTCTTTTGTTGTCATTGAAAGTAAGCGTTTAATATTCGGTTATAGCCTCATCTTTGCTGAGCTAGTATTTTTTTTGTGGCATACTTATGGACCAATTTTTATGCCTAAAATAGACGATTATGAATTACTGTGAGATCCATTATCAAAAGGAATGTGCTCCCAATAAAAATGCTATTGAAAGGTTTTGTGTGAGTAGCTGTTTTAGCTACTCGGAGTTTGAGAAATGATATAAATGAATAGATACAATTTTTCGTTCTTCTCCAAGTACCGGCTCTCTCTTGGATTCAACTTATATAGAAGGAGAATTCAATGAACTCCAATGTTTTTTGGAGAGTGTTAAACTTACCATTGAATGTATTCGTATTGAATTTATGGATGGTACAGAGATTAGAAATCGTGGTATTAAATTGTTAGGAGCTATTGAGCAGCTTCATAATCTTGCTCTGTGATATGTTTGGGCTGATCGGTAACTATATATGGCATAGACAAACTATCCTATATTGTACGAACAAAAAGGCCTAAAGATGCTTGTTTTAGTGATGTTTTTATCTCTATGTCGAAAAGTCTAGGTGGTAATTAGTCTCTTTACATCATGAACAGATGAATTATTAAGTAGTTTTAGCATTGTTGCAGTAGCCACAGGAAGATGGTAACTCTTTAAGATAGAGAATAGTCAAATATTGGATATTTACATATAAAATATTATTAGAAACAGAAATGGAAAAGAAAGCTAGATTAATTGCATTTTATCTCCCTCAGTATCATCCGGTACCTGAAAATGATGAATGGTGGGGTAAAGGTTTTACGGAATGGACAAATGTTGGTAGAGCAAAACCATTATTTAAAGGACATGTGCAACCTAAAATACCAAGAGACTTGGGCTATTATGATTTAAGAGTTCCAGAGACGCGTGAACAACAGGCCGAATTAGCAAAATTTGCAGGTATTGAAGGGTTTTGTTATTGGCATTATTGGTTTGGAAATGGGAAACAGTTATTAAATAGACCTTTTGATGAAGTTCTAATTTCAGGAAAACCTGACTTCCCATTTTGTCTTGGTTGGGCTAATCATTCTTGGAAAAAGAAAACTTGGTCTGATGATAAGAAAGATAAACTTCTTATAGAACAGCAGTATCCGGGTATTGATGATATTAATCTACACTTTAATACTTTACTGCCAGCATTTAAAGATAAAAGATATTTGAAGATAAATAATCGTCTGATTTTTGTTATTTGGGACTCTATTAATATGCCTGACTCAACCTTGTTTTTTGAAACATGGAATAAACTGGCGATAGCAAATGGGCTTGAAGGTTTTTATTTTGTAGGTTTTACATATGATAAATTAAATGTGAATAAGATCTTAAAAATAGGATTTGATTCAGCATGCTTAGATTTGGTGCAAGAGTATTATTTTCAGAAATCTATTTTTCAGAAATCAAAAAGAAAAATTAAAAATATATTGGGAATAATTACTCCAAGAATAATTCCATATAAAAAATATTCAGATCTATTTTGTCGTATTTTTGAGACAAATAAAGAAAATGTAATTCCTTGCATTTTGCCGAATTTTGATCATTCTCCAAGGAATAAAAGAACTGCTGTAATATTAACAAACCCATCTCCTGTTTTGTTTGTAAAGCTATTGAAAAAAGTTTTGAGTATTCAAAAAACAAAATCTGATGATTCTAAAGAGCTGGTTTTTGTAAAATCATGGAACGAATGGGGAGAAGGTAATTATTTAGAACCAGATATGGAATTTGGAGACTCTTTTATAACGGAATTGCACAATTATACAAGTTCTAGTCTTTAATTGATAATTATGAAAGTCAAAATTTCTTCTTTTACACCATTGTTTTTTCCTTATACTGCTAAGTATGTATCCTATTTTTCAGATGTCACTTTTATTCAAGGGTTTATACCAAATCGAATAACAAAAAAAATATTGCAACTGTTCGATTTATTTTTTAAAACAAGTGTAACAAAAAGACTATCAAAAAGAGTGTTAGTAGATTCTAAAGGTAAAAATATAGGGTTGTTTTTACCTGAGATTTACATGATTATTGGTATGGCTATTTCAAAAAATAAATCATTAATTCAAGCTCGTGCTCATTTTTTTTATGGTTGGTGGTCTAAGCGCTATTTATCTAATTTAGATATTTTGCATGTTAGAAGTGGTTCTGGAAGAGGAGGTGCGATACAAAGAGCGAAAGAAAACAATGCTATAGTTATAGTAGATCATTCTATTGCACATCCTAATTCTATGAGAAATATATTGCTTGAGGAATATATAAAATATCATATTTCATATGAGTTTTCAAATCGATTTTGGGACCAAATTGTGGAGGATTGTAAAGAGGCTGATTATATATTAGTTAATAGTGATTTTGTAAAAAAAAGCTTTGTAGAAAATGGTTATAAATCAGATCGAATAAAAGTAATTTATTTAGGCGTGCGGGATGATTTCTTTGGTTGTAAAACAAAATACAAAACATCTAAAGTGTTAAATTTATTGTTTATTGGTGCTTTTGGCTTTCGTAAAGGATGTGAATACCTTTTAAAATCCTTAGAATTAATTGAAAAGAAAGATATTGATTTTAAATTAACAGTAATTGGGCCTATAGATAATTTTCAATCTGTCATAGAAAATTATGATTCAAATAAAATAGATTTTAGAGGACGAGTTTTGTATGATGATCTCAAAAAATATTATGCCGCATCAGATGTTTTTATATTTCCTTCTCTTTGCGAAGGCTCAACTATGGCTGGTATGGAAGCCATGGCGGCAGGTATGCCATGTATCTTTACCGAGAATTGTGGAGTTCCAATTGTAGATAGAGAAAATGCTTTAATCGTTCCTATTAAAAATGAGCAAGCTATTGCTGATGCAGTAGAAATATTATATAAAAGCGAGTCATTAAGAGAAAAAATAGGACTTCGGGCTGCGGAAACAATAAAGAATAATTATAAATGGGCAGACTATCAGAATAATTTGAACATATTTTATAATGAAGTAATACACCATTTGAATTAATATGTAATTTACTTATTCAAAATTATATGAAGAAAAAAAATGTAACAGATATTCATTTAGATTTTTTAGTATCTGCACTCCATCGTGGTTTGTTCATTTCTACAGATGAAATATTAGACTGGATGAAAAGGCAGAATGAAGAGGTTAAGAAAGATATTACTCAGGTTCCTCTAAATCAGTTACACGGTTGGCTATGCAATGATTACCAGATTAAGCACCATTCTGGCAAGTTTTTTAGTATAGATGGTATTAGAGTAACTACAAACTATAGAGATGTCGCTTCATGGGATCAGCCAATTATAAATCAACCCGAAATTGGCTTTTTGGGATTTATAGTTCAAAAAAAACAAGGAATTATGCATTTTCTTATTCAGGCTAAGATTGAACCTGGAAATATTAATGCTGTTCAATTGTCACCAACTTTACAAGCTACGAGGAGTAATTATACTCTAGTGCACAAAGGAATATCTCCTTTATATCTTGAATATTTTACTGGTGAAAAGAAAGTGAGAGTTTTGGTAGATCAATTACAATCTGAGCAAGGGGCACGTTTTCTAAGAAAAAGGAATAGAAATATTATTATAGAAATAGACGAAAATGAACATTTAGATGTGAAAGAAAATTTTATTTGGGTTTCGTTAGGCCAGATAAAAGAGCTTTTGAACTATTCGAATGTTATTAATATGGATAGTCGTACAGTAATTTCATGCATTAATTATGGAAATTATCCAGAATCTTCATTGAAGTTACTTGCGGCTACTCAAAAAATAAATTTTACGGCGCTCTCTAAATCAGAATCCTTTTTATACTCGGTTTTAAGCAGTGATAATCATATCCATGATATACAATTTATTATCGGATGGATAACCTCTCTTAAATTTAAATACGATTTGGATGTAAATAAAATTTCTATTTCAGAAATGAATCATTGGGTTTATGACGGAAATTCAATTCATCATGAGCATAATAAGTATTTTGATGTAATTGGTGTAAATGTAAGTATTGGAAATCGAGAGGTTGTAAACTGGGATCAACCTATGGTTCGTTCAGCACAAGAGGGCTTGATGGGATTTTTGGTAAAAAAAATTAATGGCATTTATCATTTTTTAGTTCAAGCTAAATTGGAAGCAGGCAATTTTGATGTGGTTGAATTAGCTCCTACGGTGCAATGCCTAACTGGAAATTATCGTAAGAACTATAACGAATATACGATTCCATATTTAGAATATTTTTTGGATGCTCCAAAGGAAAAAATTTGGTATTCGAGTTATCAAAGTGAAGAAGGTGGTCGTTTTTATCATGAACAAAATTTAAATATTATAGTGGAGATTGGTGATGATTTTCCAATAGAAGTAGATGAAAATTATTGTTGGATGACTCTTAATCAAATGTTGTCATTTGTTACTTATAATAATTATTTAAATATAGCTGCAAGAAGTTTACTTTCTGCAATTCAACTTTATTAATTTTCTTATGATTAAAATTGGTATAATATGTCCTTCTGAAATTGCTTTTAGAAGATTTCTTCCCGCTTTACAGAATGACAATGAATTTCAATATATTGGTGTAGCCATAGCTAGTCCAGCTGAATGGTTTGGTGATTTATTATCAAAAACAGCCTTGGAACAAATCGTTAATCAACAGAATTCTGAACGAAATAGGGCGAAATTATTTGTAGATAATTTTGGAGGTAAAATATTCGATAGTTATGAAGAAATTCTATTTTCAAATGATATTGATGCAATTTATATCCCACTTCCTCCAGCTTTGCATTACAAATGGTCTAAGTTTGCACTCAAAATGGGGAAACATGTCTTTGTGGAAAAGCCAGCTACAACAAATGCAAAAGACACATTGGATTTAATTTCATTAGCACAACTTAATCAGTTGGCAATACATGAAAATTATATGTTTGTATTTCATAATCAATTGCAAATCTTGAGTGACTTAATTAAAAAAGGTGAAATTGGTGATGTCCGTTTGTACCGAATATCCTTTGGTTTTCCGCGCAGGTCTATTTCTGATTTTAGGTATAATAAGGAATTGGGTGGTGGTGCTTTATTAGATGCTGGTGGTTATACAATCAAATATGGAAATTATTTACTTGGTGATACGGCAAAAATAGTTAATGCAAATCTTAATTATATTTCGGATTTTGATGTCGATATTTTTGGTACTGCAACAATGGTTAATGATGAAGGTTTAACAGCACAACTTGCTTTTGGTATGGATAATGATTATAAATGTGATATTGAAATATGGGGGAGTAAAGGCTCTATCACATCTAATCGAATTTTAACAGCTCCTGTTAATTTTGTACCGAATTATGTAATAAGAAAAAATCAGCAACAAAAAGAAATTAAACTTCCATCAGATGATGCTTTTTTGAAGTCAATCTCTTATTTTAAAACTTGTATAATTGAAACATCTTTTCGGGAAAGAAATTATTTGGTTCTTCAAAGACAAGCAGACTTGGTTACACAATTTAAAAATCTAGTAAAATGAAAAAATGTGCAATTATCGGATCAAATGGATACATTGGAAGGCATATTGAATGGTATCTAAAAAAGAATGGTATTATTCCAAAATGTTATGATATTCAAGAAAATGAGGCTGGATTTGATAATTATGAGAAGATAGATTTAACAGATAGAATATCTGTAAATAGTATCGACTTAGATGTAGATTATATTTTCTTCTTTGCAGGAATAACAGGTACCTATGCCGGATTTGATTTTTATGAAAAATATATTTCAATTAATGAAATAGGACTACTAAATCTACTTGATGCAATTCGCTTTTCTCAATTTAGACCAAAAATCGTTTTCCCATCAACTAGATTGGTGTATAAAGGTGCAGATAAGCCTTTAACGGAAAATGATGATAAAGAAACAAAAACTATTTATGCTGTAAATAAATTAACATGCGAAGGAATACTTTATGCTTATAGAGCTAGCTTTGATATACCATATACAATTTTTCGTATTTGCATTCCTTATGGAAATCTTTTAGGAAATGATTATTCTTTTGGTACAGTAGGTTTTTTTATAAAAATGGCTTCTTCAGGAAAAAACATTACTTTATTTGGAGGAGGAAGCATTAAACGTACTTTCACCTACATGGAGGATCTGTGCTATCAAATGGTATATGGAGCTTTTAATGAAAAATCTAATGGAGAAATATATAATATTGGAGGTGAAACTTATTCTTTAAAGGAAGTAGCAAATGTTATTGCAAAGAAATATAGAACAACAGTAATAGCTGTCCCTTGGCCTGATAAAGATTTGAGACTTGAAAGTGATCATACATATTTTGATAGTACTAAGATTCAAGGTTTATTGGGTGAGATTAAGTATTATACAATTAATAATTTAATTCTATGAATTATCCTAAAATTACAGTAGTTACACCTTCTTATAACCAAGGCCAATTTATTGAAAGGACGATAATTTCAATCTTATCTCAGAATTATCCTAATTTAGAGTATTTTATAATAGATGGTGGTTCAAAAGATAGTACTGTAGAAATAATAAAAAAATATAGTGAAAAGATCAGTTATTGGGTTAGTGAAAGAGATAATGGTCAAACAGATGCAATCAATAAAGGGATGCAACGAGCAACTGGAGATATAGTATGCTATATAAATAGCGATGATGTGCTACTTCCTGGTGCTTTGAAGTATGTTGGAGACTTTTTTTTAAAAAATCATAATGTTGATTTTCTTATGGGGATTTCATTAGAAATAGATTTGAATGATTTTATCATCAAACAGACACATTCAATTATAAACAAATGGTTTGCAAAACATGGTTGTTATAATATAAATCAACAGGGAATGTTTTGGAAACGAAGTTTGTTTGAAAAGATAGGCTATTTTAGAACCGATTTTCATGCTTGTATGGATGCTGAATTTGTAATTAGAGCTTTGACAAATAATATCTCTATTAAAGTTATAAATATACCCTTAGGTGCTATTCGTGTCTATTCAACTACTAAAACAGCGATTGGTGGAAATATATGGGACAAAGATTGGGCTGAAATATGCAATGAATATAATGGCTTTGTTAGGAGTAAAAAGTCCGTTTATTATTTAATTTATGGCTTTGTAAAGTTAATAAATGGATATTATTTTAATGATTATAGGTTTATGAAAAAATATAAAAATATTTCTTATACTAAATATCTATATTGATTATACAAATATGAGTGAAGTAAAAAAAATTTTGGTTGTTGGTCAAACTCCACCTCCATATGGAGGGCAAGCACTAATGATAAAGTATATGCTTGAAGCAAATTATAAAAAACTAATTCTTTATCATGTTAGAATGAACTTCTCTCGTGAATTTAATGATAGAGGTAAATTTTCATTGTATAAAGTTGCACATTTGTTTACAGTAATTTATAATATATGGCTATATAGGTTTAAATATAATGCAAAAATACTTTATTACCCTCCAAGTAGTGTGCCAAAAGTAGCTGTTTTAAGAGATGTAATAATTTTGTTTTTTACTAGATTTTTGTTCGAAAAAGTAATTTATCATTTTCATGCTGCAGGTATCAGCGAGAATATGTTGACTTATAACAGATTTCTGAGGTATATCATATATTCAGTTCTAGATAAACCGGATCTTGCTATAACTAGTTCAATGTATAACCCCAAAGATGCAGAATATTTATTAGCTAAAAAAACTCTAATAATTCCATTAGGTATCCCAGATGAAAATAAGTGCCAAGCCAGATTGAGTTACGCTGAAACTTCATATTTGACTATTTTTTTTATGGGACTTTTAAATAGTGAGAAAGGAGAAGGTTATATTCTTGATGCAATTTATAAACTCAGTAAAAAAAATTTTGACATTAGATTTAATATTGCGGGAAAATTTGAATCTTTGGAATATAAAGACAAGTTTTTTAAAAAAGTAGATGAGTATAACTTGTCAGAAAAGGTTTTTTACAAGGGGGTTGTGAGTGGAAGAGAAAAACAAAATCTTTTTTTATCATCAGATGTTTTTTGTTATCCAAGTTTTTTTTCATCAGAGTCTTTTGGTCTTGTACTTCTCGAAGGAATGATGTATCAAATGCCATTAGTTACTACTAAATGGAGAGGTATACAAAGTGTAGTAGAGGAAGAGAATAATGGCTTTTTTGTTGAAATTAAGAATTCAGATCAAATAGCAGATGTTCTTGAAAAATTATATGTGGATAGAAATATATTGAAAGAAATGGGGGATTATAGCCGTAAATTATTTGAGAAGAAATATACATTAGATATGTATCTATCTAAGATAGAAGAAGCATTTATAGACATTTAAATTTTATATTAGAATGATAACAAAAGATGACACTATATTAATAACTGGTGGGTCAGGTTTTATTGGTACAAACCTAATAGAATTTTTTGAGACAAAAAAATATGGGAAAATTATAAACTTTGATAAGGCTCCTCCAACTAAAAAACAACAAAGTGATTATTGGTTTAAAGGAAACATAATGAACACTGAAAACCTCTCTGATGTTTTTGAAAAATATAATCCTAATATAATTATTCATCTAGCAGCAAGGACAGATACTTTAAGTGATGTTTTAGAGGACTATATTGAGAATTATAAAGGTTCTGAAAATGTAATTTCAGAAATAATGAGACATAATTATGTTAAGCATGTGATTATCACTTCAACTCAGTATGTTTATAAATCAAAAACTATCCCATTGCCTGCAAAAGATAATACCTATGCACCTCATACAACTTATGGAATTAGTAAAATGATGGATGAAGAAATGACTCGAAATTCAGGAATGATGTGCCCATGGACAATTATTCGCCCATGTAATGTATGGGGGCCTTGGCACATGCGATATCCAGAAGAACTTTGGAAAATTATAGGTAAAGGTTACTACATTCATCCAACTAAAAATCCCGTAATCCGTACTTATGCGTATGTGAAAAATTTGGTATATCAATTAGATCAAATTTTGAACGCTGATTTGGATATTGTAAATCATAGTACATTTTATTTGGGTGATGTTCCAATTGATTCATATATGTTATTTAATGAGATTTCAAATCAGTTAAATAATAAATCTGCACGTATTTTCCCAAAATTAATTTTTTATCTTGGAGCCAAAACCGGAGATGTATTAAGAAAAGTAGGTGTAAAATTTCCACTATATACAGTTCGTTACAAAAATATGATTGAAGATTTCTATGCACCAAGTAACATAACTGTTAATTTGTTTGGTGTTAGGAATTCAAACTTAGCAGATAATGTAAAAGAAACAATTGACTGGCTCTACGGTGAAGGCAACGATTTTTTTGTTTATTGGAAAAAGCGTAAGATTAGTAAAATATCTTTTTGATAACTCTATATTTAGAGTGTTTTGGTAACTTATAATTGGTAGATACTCTTTATATTTTAATATATTATAAGGTTTATGAAATATGTACTTTGTTTTTGGACTTTAATTGTATTGCAAACAAACATATTCGCAAGAAGTCAGAAAGTGTATTATATCTCTAATTTAGGTAATAATAGTAACCCTGGAACTCTAGAACTTCCATTTGCCAGTATAACAAAGGCTAGAGATGTAGTAAGAACTATAAATAAAAATATGAGTGGAGATATTATAATTTATCTTCGAAGTGGGACATATGAATTACCTTCAACATTTACATTATCTTCTTGTGATTCTGGAACTAATGGCTATAATATAATTTATAGGGCATATCGTTCAGAACAACCGATAATAAGTGGAGGCAAAAGGATTAGACAGTGGGCTTTATATGACTCAGTTATGCATATTTATAAAGCGAATGTTGACACCATCGAGAATTCCAGACAATTATACGTTAATGGAACTCGGGCTGTTAGGGCGAGAAGTAAAGACGCTTCTGGCTGGATTGAGAATGGGGATGGCTATGATTGCCCTGAAAATGTAATGAATTGGAAAGATATTGCACAGGTTGAAGTCGTTTCTTTTAAAGAGTGGAAATGCCATCGAGGTCATATATCCTTTTTACATAATAGACATGTAACAATGGCTCAACCCTATTGGAGATATATCCATTTTCAGTATGATGCACCTCCTGTTTGGATTGAGAATGCATTTGAATTGTTGGATTCATGTAGCGAATGGTATCTAAATAGAAAGAAAGGAGAACTTTATTATATACCTAAAAAAAATGAAGATTTAAATAATGCAAGCATAATTTTACCTAGGCTTGAAACTCTCATTTCTGCAAATAATATTAGCAATGTTCAATTTGTTGGGATTACTTTTTCATATGCTACATGGCTATTTCCAAATTCAGATCATGGATTTCCTTGTACTCAGGCTGATTTATTTGATCCATGGCAAATTCCGACAGAAAATAGACAAATGCCAGCTAATATTAGCTTTAAATATAGTAAAAATATTCGAATAGAGAATTGTAGGTTTACGCATCTTGGCGCTACTGGTTTGCAATTTTTTACAGGTTGCAAAAATAATAAAATTGTAAATAATATATTTGATGATATTTCTGGTAGTGCTATTTCTATTGGGAACCTAAAGAACATAAACGGTGTCGGGGAAGAAAATGTAATCGGTAATATTATTAGAAATAATTATATTTCACATGTGGCGGAGGAATATAAAGGGTGTGTAGGAATTCTTGTTGGATACACAACTCATACAAGTATTACTCATAATGAAATTCACCATCTTCCTTATTCTGGTATTTCTGTTGGATGGGGATATAATTCTAAAATTGTTGCAGGAATAAAAAATGATATAAGTTATAATTATATTGATTCAATTATGATGGAATTACGTGATGGAGGTGGTATTTATACTCTAAGTTCTCAACCTGGGTCACACATTCATCACAATTTTATTAATTATCAATTCAACACTAGTGGATCTCTTTACCCAGATGTTGGAAGCAGTAATATGCGATGGGATTATAATGTTGTAATGCATACAAAAAAATGGATTCACTTATGGCATACTAGTTCAGAGAATGATACAATTGAAAATAATTATTTTGACACTAAAATACAAACATTAAAAGGTGCAAATTGCATATATAAAAATAATATTTTTATATCAAATAGAAAATGGCCTAAAGAGGTAAAATCTATTATTAAAGAATCTGGCAGAATTCATAAAAAAACGTGCAAATTATTTTATTAGTAGCATGACTAAATAGCAGTTTTGTTTTTTTATATTCTGTAATAAAAAAATAGAAACGGCAAAGACAAGCAATAAAAAACAATAAAAATGAGTAGGTTGAATATAAAGAACATACAGTTGTTACAAAGTCAAGATAGATTAGCTGATTTACCAATTGGTAAATTATTAGTGAATACAATCAATGCTCATTCGTACAATACGGCGAGGAAAGATCCACTTTTTGCAGAAGCTTTGCTCAAAGGCGATGTGCTTTTACCCGATGGTGCTAGTATCGTAAAAGCTATGAAATGGCTGCAGGGAAAAACGATAGAGCGTACAGCCGGTTGGGATTTGTTTGTGTGGGAGATGGCGAATTTAGAACAAAGAGCAAAGAACAGCGAACAAAAGCAGAAAAAAGTATTTTTTCTTGGAAGTCATGAGGCTATATTGGAAAAAATTAAACAACGTGCAGCCGAAGAGTATCCACATCTGGATGTGTATACCTATTCTCCGCCCTATAAGCTGGAGTTTTCAGAAAAGGACAACAGAGAGATGATAGCTGCTGTAAACCGAGTACAACCCCACCTGCTTTGGATAGGAATGACAGCACCAAAGCAGGAGAAATGGGCATACAGTCATTTACGCGAATTGGAAGTAAAGGGACATATTGGTACTATCGGCGCAGTGTTTGATTTTTATGCAGGCACCGTGGAGCGGGCCCCTTTGTGGTGGCAGGAAAATAGCCTTGAATGGCTATACCGTCTAATTAAAGAACCTAAGAGGATGTGGCGCAGATATATTATTGGAAATACATTGTTTTTATTGAATATTTCTAAGGAATATGTTTATTCTAAAATAAAATAAAAAAAAATGAAAGGTATAATTCTAGCAGGAGGTTCAGGTACAAGATTGTATCCGATAACAAAAGGTGTGAGTAAGCAGTTGCTCCCAATTTACGATAAACCAATGGTTTATTACCCGATATCGGTTTTAATGTTGGCTGATATAAAAGAAATTCTAATAATATCTACTCCTCAAGACTTGTCTGGATTTAAAAGATTGCTTGGAGATGGCTCTGATTATGGTATCACTCTTGAATATGCAGAACAACCTTCCCCAGATGGATTAGCGCAAGCTTTTATTATTGGTGAGGAATTTATTGGCAATGATTCGGCTTGCCTGGTGTTAGGGGATAATATATTCTATGGCCAAAGTTTTGGGAAGATGCTTTCTGAAGCTGTTCAGAATGCTGATAATCAAAAAGCGACAGTGTTTGGCTATTATGTGAATGATCCCGAACGATATGGAGTTGCAGAATTTGATGCAGAAGGAAATGTACTTGGTATAGAAGAAAAACCCTTGCAACCGAAATCAAATTATGCGGTTGTAGGGCTTTATTTTTATCCTAATAAAGTGGTAGATGTGGCTAAGAACATAAAGCCGTCTGCTCGTGGTGAACTCGAAATTACTACAGTAAACCAGGAATTCCTTAAAGAGGGTGATTTGAAGGTGCAGCTTTTAGGACGTGGCTTTGCATGGCTTGATACGGGTACGCACGATTCTCTTTCTGAAGCTTCAACTTTTGTAGAGGTGATAGAAAAAAGGCAGGGCTTAAAGGTGGCTTGCTTGGAAGAAATTGCTTATAAAAAAGGCTGGATATGTAAAGATAAGCTGATTGAATTGGCTCAACCAATGAGAAAAAATCAGTATGGTCAGTATTTATTAGGTTTAGCGAAATAGAATATGAATGTAATTAGAACTGAACTCGAAGGTGTGGTGATTATAGAACCTAGTGTGTTTAAAGATGATAGGGGCTATTTCTTTGAGTCATTTTCTCAAAAGAACTTTGAAGAACAGGTTTGTAACACTGTTTTTGTACAGGATAATGAATCAAAATCTACTTATGGAGTGCTCCGAGGACTTCATTTTCAGAAACCTCCTTATGCACAATCAAAATTGGTTCGTGTTGTAAAGGGTAAAGTTCTCGATGTGGCTGTTGATATTCGCAAAGGTTCTCCTACTTATGGAAAACATGTGGCGGTAGAACTGAGTGCGGAAAATAAACGGCAGTTCTTTCTTCCTCGTGGTTTTGCGCATGGATTTGCTGTATTAAGTGAAGAGGCTGTGTTTCAATATAAATGTGATAATTTATACTCTCCACAAAGTGAAGGTGCTTTGGCGTGGGACGATCCAGATTTAGGCATTGACTGGCAAATACCTGCTGATAATGTAGTTTTATCAGAGAAAGATATGCACCATGATAGATTAAAAGATGCGGAATTAGTATTCGATTATAATATGAATCAGTATGAGTTTTAAACGAAATATATTAATTACAGGTGGTGCCGGCTTCATTGGCAGCCATGTGGTGAGATTGTTTGTGAATAAGTATCCCGATTATCGTATTATCAACCTGGATAAGCTTACTTATGCTGGTAATTTGGCTAATCTGAAAGATATTGAGGATAAACCGAATTATACCTTTGTGAAGGCTGACATCTGTGACTTTGATAAGATGATGGAAATCTTCAAACAATATAATATTGATGGAGTAATTCACTTGGCAGCTGAAAGTCATGTGGATCGTAGCATTAAAGATCCATTTACCTTTGCGCAAACCAATGTGATGGGTACATTGTCATTATTACAGGCTGCAAAGCTTTCGTGGGATGGTGATTATGATAACAAGCGTTTTTATCATATATCAACAGATGAAGTTTATGGTGCTTTGCAATTTGATGGAACATTTTTTGAGGAAACTACAAAGTACGATCCTCATAGTCCTTATTCTGCAAGCAAAGCAGGCAGTGATCACTTTGTAAGAGCTTTCCATGATACTTATGGCATGCCTACTATTGTGACTAATTGCAGCAATAACTACGGTCCATACCAATTTCCCGAAAAACTAATACCTCTGTTTATAAATAATATCCGTCATAAAAAACCTCTTCCTGTATATGGAAAAGGGGAGAATGTGCGCGATTGGCTCTATGTAGTCGATCATGCCCGTGCTATTGATGTTATTTTCCACGAAGGAAAAACTGCTGAAACGTATAATATTGGCGGCTTTAATGAGTGGAAGAACATTGATATAATAAAGGTGGTCATTAAGACTGTTGATAGGCTGTTGGGAAATTCGGAAGGAACCAGCGACCATCTTATCACTTATGTAACAGATAGGGCAGGGCACGATCTTCGTTATGCTATTGACTCCACTAAGCTGAAAACAGAATTAGGTTGGGAACCATCTTTACAGTTCGAAGAGGGTATAGAGAAAACTGTACGCTGGTATCTTGATAACCAGGAATGGATGGATAATATCACCAGTGGAGAGTACGAGAAGTATTATAGTGATATGTATAAGAATAAGCTATAAAGTATTTTGTAACAACATAAATGAATAACACACACATCGTAATAATGGCCGGCGGCATAGGAAGCCGTTTCTGGCCAATGAGTACCCCCGAATGTCCCAAGCAGTTTATAGATGTGATGGGATGCGGGAAGACATTGATTCAGCTAACAGCGGAACGCTTTAACGGTATCTGTCCACCGGAGAATGTGTGGGTGGTTACTTCTAGTAAATATACGGGTATTGTGAAGGAACAGTTACCGGATATTCCAGACAGTAACATCCTGGCGGAACCGTGTATGCGAAACACGGCTCCTTGCATTGCTTATGTATCATGGAAAATAAAGATGCATCACCCGGATGCAAATATTGTGGTTACGCCTTCGGATCAGCTAGTGATAAACACCACGGAGTTTCAACGGGTGATAAAAAGGGCTTTGGCGTTTACGGATAATAGTGATGCGATAGTAACACTGGGGATGAAGCCTAGCCGACCGGAAACGGGATATGGGTATATTGCTGCGGGTGGAGTATCTAATTCGGATAAAGAGGTGCTTCGTGTAGAGGCGTTTAAGGAGAAGCCGGATAAAGCTACTGCGGAGAGATATCTTGCTGAAGGGAATTACTTGTGGAATGCGGGTATTTTTGTGTGGAATGTGAAAACTATTTCTGCTGCCTTGCGGGTGTATGTTCCTAATATTGCTGAGATATTCGATAGTATCTCTAATGACTTCTACACGGAACATGAAGCGGAAGCTATCAATAAGTTTTTTCCTACCTGTGATAATATCTCGATTGATTATGCGGTGATGGAGAATGCAGAGGAGATTTATGTGGTGCCTGCGGAGTTTGGATGGTCGGACCTAGGTACCTGGGGCGCTTTGCATGGGTTGCTTCCACAGGATAATGTGCGGAATGCTTGCATTGGTGAAGTGAAGCTTTACGAGAGCTCTAACTGTATGGTGCATGTGGCTCAGGAAAAGAAAGTGGTTATTCAGGGATTGGATGGCTACATTGTAGCTGAGCAGGATAATACACTGCTTATCTGTAAACTTGAAGAGGAACAGCGGATTAAAGAGTTCAGCAAGAGCTTATAAAGAACGTTTTTGATTAATTAAAAATATATGTAAAAGTCCCCGAAACTGTTATGGTTTCGGGGACTTTTGTTTTTACTTGTTTTTATACCAGTCATAAATCATGGAAACTCCTTCTTCAAGTTCTACTTTGTGAGTCCATCCCAGACTGTGAAGTTTGGAAGGATCAGTAAGTTTACGCATCGTTCCGTCCGGTTTGTCGGCATTGAATACAATGTTACCGGCGAATCCAACTTTCTCAGCAACCATATAAGCAAGTTGTTTAATGGAAAGTTCTTTTCCTGTGCCAATATTAATGTGACAATTGCGCACTTCCTTGCTGTTTCCTTTAAGGTCGGCAAAGTCAACATTCTCCATAACGAACACACAAGCATCCGCCATATCTTCGCTCCAAAGGAATTCGCGTAGGGGAGCACCCGTTCCCCAAATCTCTACATTCACTTTTCCGTCTTCAGACAAAGTAATGCCGTACTTATTCAGTTTGCCAAGAATCTCTTCCTGACTAGCTTTTCCATCCACACCTTCCACCGGAGCAGTATTAAAATCCTTGCGGATCTCGTCCCAGTTTCCGGCCATAAGCTGCTTGCCAAGGTGAGCTTTTCTGATTAAAGCAGGCAATACATGGCTGCGTTCCAGATTGAAATTGTCATTCGGACCATAAAGATTGGTAGGCATAACTGCAATATAGTTTGTATTATACTGCAAGTTAAAGCTTTCACACATCTTTAGTCCGGCAATTTTAGACAATGCATACGGCTCATTGGTATATTCCAGCTCAGAACTAAGCAGGCAATCTTCCTTCATTGGCTGAGGAGCATTACCCGGATAAATACAAGTGCTACCAAGGAACAAGAGTTTCTTAACCCCTGTGCGGTAAGCATTGTAAATTACATTATTTTGAATTTCCAGATTGCGGTAAATAAAATCAGCTCTGTAAAGGCTGTTTGCCACAATACCGCCCACATGTGCGGCAGCCAGAAACACATATTCAGGTTTTTCCTGATCAAAGAATTCCGTTACAGCAGCCTGGTTACATAAATCAAGCTCCTTATGTGTACGAAGAACGAAATTGGTATATCCTTTTTTCTTCAGATTATTTAAAATAGCCGACCCTACGAGCCCGCGGTGTCCGGCTACAAAAATCTTTGCATCTTTTTCCATCATTATTTATTTGCGATCATCTTTCTAACCTTTTCCATATCATGTTGTACCATGATCTTAACCAATTCAGGGAATGGAGTCTGGGTAGGGTTCCATCCAAGCAACGTTCTTGCTTTTGTTGGGTCTCCCAATAATAGTTCTACTTCTGACGGGCGGAAATATTTAGGATCTACCTCTACCAATACACGTCCGGTAGCAACATCAATACCTTTTTCATCAACTCCCTGGCCTTCCCAGCGAAGTTCAATTTCTGCTTCTTTGAAAGCAAGCGTACAGAATTCACGTACGGTATGCATTTCTCCGGTTGCAATAACGAAATCCTCAGGAGTGTCATGTTGAAGAATCATCCACATACACTCTACGTAGTCTTTCGCATATCCCCAGTCACGAAGAGAATCAAGATTTCCCATGTAAAGCTTGTCCTGTACTCCCTGTTTGATACGGGCAACAGCTAAAGAAATCTTTCTTGTTACGAAAGTCTCGCCGCGGCGTTCGCTTTCGTGATTAAATAGAATACCGTTTACAGCAAACATTCCGTAAGATTCGCGGTAGTTCTTTGTAATCCAGAAACCATATTGCTTGGCAACACCGTATGGACTTCGAGGGTAGAATGGTGTTGTTTCTTTTTGTGGAACTTCCTGTACCAAACCGAAAAGCTCGGAAGTGGAAGCCTGATATATTTTTGTTTTCTTTTCTAATCCGAGTATACGTACAGCTTCAAGCATACGAAGAGTCCCCACTGCATCAGCTTCTGCTGTGTATTCAGGTACATCAAAACTTACCTTTACGTGGCTCTGAGCAGCCAGATTATAGATTTCATCAGGTTGAATCTGTTGAATAATACGGATAAGTGAGCTGGAATCGGTCATATCTCCGTAATGAAGATTGATGGTTCGTTGTTGTTTCATATCTCGCACCCATTCTTCAAAATACAGATGCTCAATTCGTCCTGTGTTAAAAGAAGATGAACGGCGAAGTATTCCGTGCACTTCATATCCTTTTTGCAATAAAAATTCTGCTAAGAAAGAACCGTCCTGACCGGTAATCCCTGAAATCAATGCTTTTTTCATACCTATTTGTTTATGTGTTAGTTATATCTTGATGCCACTTCAGGCATCAAGCAAATATATTTTCTTTGCACAAAGATAAGTTTTTTATGATTGTAAAAAAAGTGTGTTGATATAAATACGTAATAAATGATTGATATTTGATATAATATTGCAGAATTTGTATTATATATGAAATGGTTTTTCTTTTTGCTTGATCAAAAAGAAACAAAAAATCAAGGCTGCACGAATTTTACTAAAATCAGTCTGCATTTCTTTACGCAAAATTGATGAGGCCAGTCTTCTTTTGGGTCACTCGACCACTCATCTTCGCCATCGTTTGGGTGAGGTAGCTTTCCACCTCGAAAGAGATGAAAAGAAGGTAGTTTGCCTGCCTGCACTCATCGGTAGTGAATATGCTGGAGTCTTTAAATAAACTTTTTACTGTGAATGAGATTAAATTTATTTTATGTTTTAAAGACGTGAGAAGTTACACTAACTTTGAAGAAAATTTTAAAACAACGGTATGAACAAGAGAAAACAGAAGAAAGTGAAGAAAAAGCAGTTATCGGCAAAAGAATTTAACGAGAAAGTAGAAATCCTTAAAAACTTCCTTGAGGAGGAGGTGGGAACAATGACCTGGACAGGTACCTGCGAAGAGTATGGGGAACTTTTTATGCCGCTAATACGCAGTGGGTTAATAGTACACAGTAGGGGAAAAGGTGTTTACTATCATGGCCTTACTTTATCATGCATTTTCAATATACAGAGGGCAAATGGAAGCAGGAAAAATCTAAAACATACGGCAATATTTGAGGCGTTAAAGATTAGTAGATCGAATATAAATGACTAAAAATGAATGTGTTGAAAGAAAGATGAGAATCTCGTTTTATTAGCCAATAAATTTATTTTCCTTTGCAACACGATGTCAAAAGACATATTTTAGGATTTTAGACTTAATTATTAATAGTTACTTAAAAATTAATTTCAGATGACAATTTATTCTAGTAAATTCGAAACCATTCTTACTGGTTGCCAACGTTTATCAGTAGTTGCCTCTTTGTATTTTCCCAATTACTCAAAATCACACATCGCCAAACAGATGTTTTTAGCTAAAATAGCTGAGGATAAAGTGCTTTATAGCAAGCTGACAGAAATTGGATTCTTAAATGAGAACCAATTTATTACTCCAAACCAGATGACTCTTCTTTTTGAGCACTGGGGGGTGCCCGACGCTATATCCCAATGGATGAAGGCCAAGCGATAGAATTGGATTAGTGAAATTCAAAAAAATGATGGGTTTTATATGTTAATATAAAACAAGAATTTAATACTTATTTATTCGGTGTTGCTTAATGTGCGCCGAATAAATAATATTTCTTTCTAAAAACCTATGTGCCACCAGTTTACATGCACTAAATATTTGTGCATTTATTTGTGCTTTATTTGTAAGATATGATTAATAAAAAACCGCTCATTACTGCCCAATTATACTTTTAAGCGAAAAACAGGAATTCTTCTCCAAAACTAGCTTTGTTGTCTGTTTTCTACTTTGTTGCCCGCTTTCTACCCTAACACGCCTTCCTTATTTGGAGTGTATTGCATGAAGTGATACATTTGCATCATGAAAAAAATCACACAGATTTTCACTATAAATTTTAAAAAATATTTAATTACCAAAATGAAAAAAGAACAGCTGCCTTTCCAGGCTTTAACAAAAGGATATGTGCTTCTTCCTAAAAATTTGTTGATGTATAGTTTAAACCAGAAAGAAAACAACTTAACGTATTTTGATGCTTTCCTAATGGTGCTCACTAAAGTGAATTACAAAGATAACATTGCGGTGATACGTGGTTGCACGGTGGAGTGCAAAAGGGGGGAATCCTTATTGTCGTGTAACAGTTGGGCGAAACTGTTTAACTGGACCACCGGGAAAACAAGACGCTTTTTCTCGAAAATGGAAAAAGAGAATTTAATTACTTCATCGCCTGTAAAATATGGTATGAAGCGTATTAAGGTGGTTGATTACGATTTGTGGACGGGCAAAACTTCTCATAATGCAGATTTAAAAAGCCGCTGCGAAGAGCAGTTCAAAGTTTTCTGGGATGAGTATCACGAAATAACGCAGCTGCCCAAAATGAATATTGGTGATGCGCGCAAGGAGTGGAGAAAGCTTTCGCAGAAGGAAAGGGATCTGGCTATCGGAAAAATTTATTCGTATTGCGAGTCGGTTGGCATCAGGACTTATTTCAAGAATGCCGGCAATTATCTTAAAGGACAATGTTTTTATAACGAGTAAAATTGAAACAAAAAACTGGGAATAAATGGAAAAAAGTATTAACATGCCTTTTAACAGTAGCACGGAAGAGGCAGTACTTGGAGCAGTGCTATTGGAAAAGAAGGCGATGCCGGTGGCGGTGCAGTACCTGCGGGCGGAAATGTTTTATTACGATAATCACCGCATTATTTTTGGTGCCCTGATGCGCATGTACAATGCCCGGCGAAACATTGACATCATCACGGTGGTTGATGAACTGTGCCGCAGCGATGAGCTGGAAAAGGTGGGTGGTCCCTATTACATTACTAAGCTGAGCAGCCAGGTGGCTAGCTCGGCTCACCTGCAAAATCATTGTCTCATTTTAAAGGATCTGTTTTTGCGAAGGGAACTGATAAAGGGTACCAGTGCGCTGCTGTCCTCGGCTCAGGACATGACGATGGACATAATGGACGTGGTGTGCAACATGCAGGAACTGGTATCGCAGGTGGAAAATGATGCGATTAAGACGGACAACCTCCGCGACATGGAGCTGCTGATGGACGACACGCTGCAGCAGGCTGAGGAGCGCATGGAGAATTCGGTGAACGGGGTGACGGGGGTAGACACCGGGCTCACGGACCTGAACAAGATGACTGGGGGATGGCAGAAGGGTGATCTGATTATTATTGCGGCTCGCCCGGCGGTGGGTAAAACCATGATTACGCTGTTTTTGGCTAGGTCGGCGGCAAAAAGCGGACTTCATGTGTTGTTTTGCAGCATAGAGATGCAGGGTGAACGGCTGGGCGACCGGTTGATTCTGATGGAGAGCACCGTAGATCCGTATGCATGGCGCACCGGGCAAACCGACGAAAGGGAGTGGAACGAGGCACGACAGGCTGCTCGCGAACTGGCTACACTGCCTATCAAAATTGATGACAACCCGATGATGAGTATTGATTACATCCGTGCACAGGCTCGTTTATTGAAAAGCAAGGGTCAGTGTGACATTATCTTTATTGATTACCTGCAGCTAAGCGAAATGAAAACGCCAGGCAAGGAGAACCGCAGCCGTGAACAGGAGGTGGCTGCCGCAGCAAGAAAATCGAAGTTACTGGCCAAGGAGCTTAACTGCCCCGTGGTGTTGCTCAGTCAGCTGAACCGCCAGGTGGAGAACCGCTTCGGGAACCGTCCGCAGCTGGCAGATTTACGTGAGAGTGGGGCCATTGAGCAGGATGCCGACATTGTGATGTTTCTCCATCGTCCTGCCATGACGGGTCAGACCACGGACAAGGAAAGTGGTTACCCAACCGAGGGATTGGGCATACTGATTACTGCCAAGCACCGTAACGGGGAGACCGGCAACGTATATTTCTCGCACAACAAGAGCATGACCAAGATTGAGGATTATGTGCCACCCATGGAGTGGATGATGAGACAAAGTAAGTAAGGGTAGTTATAAATAGAAAATCCCCGTTACCAACAAATCAGTGGTAACGGGGATTTTTCTATTTTAGAGAGCGGTACTCCTTACCGGCGTCATAGCAAGGACAAATCTTAAGCCATTCATGTGACTCTATAACACCATCACCATCGAGATCAGGGCTGAGGTCGCGGTGACCTGCAATTCTGCAACCGGGGTAATCCTTTAGTAAGGTGAGTAGCAGCACACGGAGGGAGTGGCGTTGCCATTCGGTGCGGGTGTCTGCCGGTTTTCCCAGTGCATTGAGGCCGCCTTCGTAACAGATGCCTATGCTGTGAGCGTTAAAGCCTCTGACGTGCGCCCCTACTTTGTTCAACGGACGGGTACTCTTTATACTGCCATCCCGGCGGATGTAGTAATGGTAACCTATGCCGTTGAAGCCTCTTTCCCTGTGGCTTCGTTCAAGGTCGGCCTGGGTAAAGGATAGGTCGGAGCGGGTGGCGGTGCAGTGTATCACTATCAGGTTGATCTCTCTCATGATTACCGGGGTGTTAGTGCTCGTTCTGCGCAGGCAGGCACCGCACATTGCTGCTTCAGTGACTCGCTAAGACGGGCGTTGAGGGTGATGATCTCCTGATACATTTGTCTCACCTTCTCGGAGAGCTCAAAATAATCGGTCTCAAAACGGGTTACCTGCTCCATCAGATAGTTGAACTGGCTCTTTACCAGTTCAGTGAACTCTTGCATCTCCTTGGCGTCTTTCTTCTTCAGGAAAGGCAGCACCAGGGTAAGCACATTCAATAGTCCGTCAATCACTTTCATTACGCACCGGTCCCTTCTGCAACGACTGCTTTAGTGGGCAACTTGGCTACTTGCGAGTACTCCAGAGTTTTCAACAGAGTGGTGAGCAACTTGCCCGGACGAAAGCTGATACGCGGTCTTTTGATGAGTGAGCTATGAAACTCTTTCTCGGTTGCTGCTCCACCGCTGCTTACTGCTACCTGGAAGGTACCAAAGTCGCCCAAACGGATGATTTCGCCTTTGGAAAGAGAGATCTCCATCGTGGTGATCACGGCGTTGAGAACTGCTGCCACGTCGGCTCTTGTTGCGGTACATCGACTGTCAACATCTTTACAGATTAGGTCGAAACTCATTTCTCCATAACCTTGTGCCTGTGCATAAAACTTTGCCGGTTCCGACATCTTTGATGGATTTTTTCTTGGTACTACTGAGAATTTAACTGCCATAAGCTTTTGTTTGTTTTAAATGATTAATAATACTTTTTCTTTATTGCCTTACAAAGATACGACATGGCTTGGTGTGGGGCACACGCTATTGTTGTGTAGTGAGGTTTATGGGGGTTTTATAGGCTTTTCTCTTTTCTTTTGGCTTGAACCAAAAGAAACAAAAGTTCAAGGCTGCATTTTTTTTGCTAAAATTGTGAGGCTTGTAGCTAAAGGGGCTCAAACTCGCTTCGCTCAAACAGTCGCCCCTTCTTCACGCTACATTCCTCCCAATTTCTTCACGCAAAAAAAAGGAGGCCGGTCTTAGGGGTTTCTGAGTGGGCTACCGTTTTGGACCGATTAGCTTTGCTTCGCTCGCTTGTCACTTCGTGACGGTTCTTTTTCGCTCGGCTTTGCCTTTGCTCGGTGGAGTTGTGGGGTGTGTAACCGTTGCTTCGCTTGGCTTTTGGGGTGGGTTAGTTCCACAGCTCCAATGAGCAATGGCGCAGCCAAGCGGAAAAGAATGACCGGCCTCATATTCGCAGCGTTAAGCGGAGTGAAAGGATGGAGCGTTAAAAAGAAAATGCTGTTTGAGCGAAGCGAGTTTCATTTTCTTTAGCGGAGACCTTTCATGGAGTAGCGGAGAATATGCAGCCTTGACTTTTTGTTTCTTTTGCGTCAAGGCAAAAGAAAAGGGCAGTTAGAAATGAAATTTAGATAGCGACCGCAAGCCAAGATTGCAAAAGGAGTAGCGGAGGATATGCAGCCTTGACCTTTTGTTTCTTTTCCGTCAAGGGAAAAGAAAAAGTCTTAAAATTACTAGGAATTTCAGTTTTTATTTTGTAAATTTACTTCATAATAAAAAAACTTTTATGGAGGAAAATAAAACCGAATTTAGAGTGAAAGCCTGCGGAAAAGCCGAACTGGCAATGTTGTATAATCCGCAAATGTGTACAAGGGAAGCACTACGAACATTAACCAGATGGATGGTAAGGAACGAAGAGCTGTATAGAGAACTGCTCATTATAGGCTATAAGAAAACTTGTAAAATTTTTACACCAAAAGAAGTAGCGGTTATCACACACTACCTGGGAGAGCCATAAACTCCGGTTATGTTTTGCCCAAAGTCCCGCCAGCTTTTTTGAAAGTCCCGCCAGGTTTTTGAAAAAGCCGGCGGGACTTTTTTGGATTTTATATCTATTTGATAATCAATTGTTTGTGTTTTGTATTTTTTTGAAATAGGTTTGCTTTTTTTGTGGTTATTACTAAAATTGGATTCAATATTTTTCTTATTTCTTAGCCGGCTTGGCAATAATTATATTATTTCTATATTCGGTTTATATTATTTCAATGGGTAATGTAGACCGGACATTCTTTGAACTATTAAAATGGGGTACGGTGATGCTCCATTGTACCCCCATTCTTTTTGAAGAATATTAAGCTAAGAAAACAATGTATAGGATAAAAATGTTATCTTTGCAGAAAGTTGTGTTTAAATAAATAAGTCTGTGATTATGAAGAAAATAGTAAGTGATGAAACTCATATCTTAGATGGTCTGAAAATGAATGGAAGGAAAGCGTATGATCAGACTTTAAAAGCTGGTGTTGCTGTAACCTTTCTCAGTGGTAAGTCAATTTGTAGGGTTTATCCTGATGGAAATAAAGAAGTTTTAGGTGCGGTGGAACGTAGCAAATGTAAAGTGGCGAGGATATATACTTTGAAAAAATGAGTGAGGTTAAGCGGCTAAGAGTTTTTGCCGGGCCTAATGGATCAGGGAAGACAACTCTTTATGGAATTGTTTCTCAGAATTGTGATTTGGGAATTTTTGTAAATGCTGACTTGATAGAGAAAGAGTTAAGAGATAATGGCTCTTTTGATTTTAAATCGTATAAACTAGATTTTAATTATAAATTCTTTATAGATAACTTTAAAGCATCTTCGTTTTTTGCTAGTGCTAATGGTCTATTTCTTTTAGAGAAATTAAGTAATAAAGGATCTTCTGTCTGTATTAGCGATACTTCTTCTTTGAATTCTTATTTCGCAGCTTATATCGCTGATTATTCTAGAGAACAATTGCTTCTATCAGGTAAAAAATTTACTGTTGAAACAGTGCTATCTGACGTTCGAAAGCTTGATTTTATGAGATCGGCTAAAGAAAAAGGATACCGTGTTTATTTATATTTCATTACTACTTGTGATCCTTTAATTAATATTCAACGCGTTAATGCAAGGGTTAATCAGAAGGGGCATTCTGTACCTGAAGATAAAATATCAAGCAGATACCATAAATCATTGAATAATCTTTTTACTGCTATGCTGATTTCAGATAGGGCTTATATTTTTGACAATAGTTACAAGGAACCTAATTTTATTGCGGAGAAAAAGGATAATTTTATTGAAAATAAAAAAGATTTTGTTCCTGAATGGTATCAGAAATATGTGATTGAGAAATTGAAAAAGGCATATAATTAAAGTTTCATTGTATTTACTATAATATAATATATCGTTCTGCTATCCTGTGTGATTATAGCAGAACGGTTTTATTTTATAGCTTTTGCTTGATGCCATCGGATTCTTTTCTGTTACTACGTTCTGTCGTTTCAGCGGAATGCAGCATGATTTTAGCAAAATACATGCAGTCTTGATTTTTTTTGTTTATTTTGCATCAAGGTAAAAGAAAAAGATTATTACCTTTGTAAAATGAAAAGAAAGACTCTGTTAATACTCATCACTGCATTTTTATTATCAACGGAAATGAATGCGCAGACTGACGGAAAGCTGACTTATTCCGTAGAGAGCGGAATAACAACCGCTAATGGTGATCATTCGCCTTTATGGCTGAATGCAAACAAGCAGGGGATTTCTTCTATCAGTAAGGATAACGGATATCTCACTGCAGGGGTGTTTCGTTCTCTGGAGAAAGAAAAAATATTCTCTTACGGATATGGTCTGGAGCTGGCGGGTGCGTATAACTTTACTTCGAAGTTTATTATTCAACAAGCTTACCTGGATCTTAAATACCGCAAGATAGGTTTGAGCATTGGCAGTAAGGAACGCAACGGGGAGTTTGTGAATCAGCAACTTTCAAGTGGTGGACTTACGCTATCGGGAAACGCACGGCCTGTGCCGCAGGTGTGGGCGGGATTACCGGATTATGTAACTGTGCCGGGTACTCGTAAATGGCTCTCTTTTCGGGGGCATGTGGCGTATGGCTGGTTTACGGACGGTAGTTGGCAGGAGAATTTTGCCGGGGCTACAGGGAAATATGTGAAGGGCATGCTTTTTCATTCAAAGGCTTTATATCTGAAGCTGGAGAAAGAGGATGTATTGCCTTTACGTTTTGAGATGGGACTTGAAATGGAGGACCAGTTTGGAGGAACGCAACATAATAATGGGAATATAATAAAGATGCCTTCTGGTATAAAAGATTACTTGAAAGCACTGGTACCGATGTCTGGAGGAAATGATACTCCCGGCGGTGAGCAACTGAATATTGAAGGAAACATGCTGGGAAGTTGGCATTTTTCTCTGAATTATCATCTGCACGACTGGAATCTGAGAGCATATTACGAACATCATTACAACGACCATTCCATGCTGGTGATGGAATATCCGTGGAAAGACGGGATGTATGGTCTGGAGATAACCCCTCCGGCAAATCCATTTGTGAGCGGGGTGGTATATGAATATATCTACAGCAAGGATCAGAGCGGACCGGTTTACTGGGATCATACCAAGGTGTTGCCCGAGCAGATAAGTGCCCGTGATAATTATTACAACCACTATTTTTATACCGGATGGCAACACTGGGGCATGGCGATGGGCAATCCGCTGTTTATGTCGCCCATTTACAATAAAGATGGATCGCTCTCTTTTAAGAGCAACCGCATCACAGCGCATCACCTGGGTATATCGGGATGTCCCACACAGGAACTGAAGTACAGGGTACTGCTTTCGCACAGTGATAACTGGGGTACGTATGACAAGCCGTTCAAGGAGATTATGAAGAATACTTCCTCACTGGTGGAACTTACTTATTCTCCCCGCAAGCTTACCGGCTGGAGCTTTACTGCTTCTGCAGCCACGGATCGTGGAGATATGCTGGGTGATAATACCGGCGGAATGATCACTATTCGTAAAACAGGGTTACTGTCTAAATAAACAGGTTATGAAAAAAATATATATTTTGCTGCTGTTGTTTGTACTATCTGTTTCTTCGTGTCAGAAAGCGCCTATCAATGGTGATTTGGATGGGATGTGGCAGCTGATGAAGATTGATGTGAAGGATAAACCTACTGTTGCTCCTGATCAGCTTTATTATTGCATTCAGCTACACATGGTTCAGTTGCAGGGTAAAAAGGGGTGCAGTGGTACTTTTGCTCACTCCGGTGATTCCATTCATATTGTGATACGACAACGGAAGGTTTCTGATGTGGCTGCTTACGGGATGAATGATACGATTCAGAATTTTTATATTGAGCAGCTTTCTTCTGCTAAAATGACATTGAGGTCTTCTTATGCGTCTCTTTCGTTCAGGAAGTTTTAGCTTTTTGCAATCTTGGCTTGTAGTCGCTTTTTAAATTTCAAGTCTTAACTGTCCTTTTCTTTTGCCTTGACGCAAAAGAAACAAAAGGTCAAGGCTGCACGTATTTTGCTAAAATCAGCCTGCATTCCGCTGAAGGGGCTCAAACTCGCTTCGCTCAAACAGTTGCCCCTTCTTAACGCTTCATTCCGGCTTATTTCTTCACGCAAAATCCATGAGGCCGATCCTGTGGGTTTCCCTGCTTTGGTGGTGTTTTGGGTCATTTAAGCTTTGCTTTGCTCGCTTTTTCGCTTGCTTTTTGGATAAATCCATGAGGTCGGTCATCTTCTTTTCGCTCGGGTTTGTCATCGGGAGTGGTGGAACTTTCAAAGAGTAAAGCTTATGGCACTCAAGAGCCATCCTGGTTGAGAATGTATGCGATAAAGCTTGATAATAATATATATGTTATAACCGGTGGCGCAATAAAACTTACTCATAAAATTGCAAATGCAAAGTGCTACTTTTTTAATTATTGAGGTGTGCTGCATGCTAAAACGGAAAATACTAAGTATAATCGATTTATTCTGCCTCCGATTAATGTAGCTGAATTGGTAAAGGAGGATTTGAAAGTTTAGTTTTTATTCTTTAACTGCCTTTCGTTTTTTTTTGTCAAGGGAAAAGAAAAAGCATCCCAAAAAGCTCCATATAAAAAAGAAGAGTTACAGTGATAATCAGAATATTTCTATATATTTGTCATAGTTTTACTGATGTTATGTTATCCCTGAACCTATATGAAGAAAATCGCATTGTTATTTACCGGCATTGTGCTAATGATGATACCGGTTGTAAAGGGTCAAGCCCCGTTTTCCAGAGGTGTAAACCTTACTGAATGGTTTCAAACCACCTCCGCTCAAAGCATTCAGTTTTCCAAGTACACAAAGAAGGATTTTAGTAATATCAAAAGTCTGGGATGTGACGTGATCCGCCTTCCGATAAATCTGTTTTACATGACCAGCGGAAGTCCCGATTATACCCTGGATCCTTTGTTTTATGATTTTCTGGATCAGGCGGTAAGCTGGGCCGAGGAGTTGCATGTTTATCTGATTCTGGATAACCACTCCACCGATGATATTGCCAGCAAAAATCCCAATCTGGAAACAGCCCTTACCAAGGTGTGGACTCAGATGGCTTCGCACTACAAGGATTGTTCATCTTATATTTTATACGAGGTATTGAATGAGCCCAACGGGTTGACGACAGCCACCTGGGGAGCTATTCAGCAGAAAGCAATTACTGCCATAAGGAGTGTGGATGCCACTCATACCATTGTAGTGGGCTCATCGGGCTGGAATACTTACAATGAGCTAAACCAGTTGCCATACTATACTGATGCCAACTTATTATATACTTTCCATTTTTACGATCCGTTTGTATTTACCCATCAGGGTGCCAGCTGGTCATCTCCGTCAATGACTTCACTTGCCAATGTGCCTTTCCCATACAATGCATCGGCTATGCCTGCTGTTCCATCCGATCTTGCCGGCACGTGGGTGGCCGGTTCACTGGCTAATTATTCGAATGAAGGAACGGTTGCTAAAATAAGATCACTGATTGATGTGGCTGTGGCTTTTAAAACGTCACGTAATCTAAACCTGTATTGTGGTGAGTTTGGTGTGTATAAACCCAATAGCAATAACACCGACAGGGCGTATTGGTATGGACAGGTGGGGAGTTATCTTCAGTCAAAAGGCATTGCCTGGACCACCTGGGATTATCAGGGAGGATTCGGGTTGTTTAATAAAGGATCCAATGAGCAGTTTGATTATGATCTGAATGTGCCGGTGCTCAATGCTCTGGGCCTGAACGTTCCTCCGCAACAGGTTTACACGCTGAAACCCGACTCGGTGGGGTTTGATATCTACACAGATTACATAGGCGAAAAAATGATTGAAAATGACAGTAAAAATGGAGCTGTAATCGATTTCTATTCTGCCGGCAAACCCAATAACGGGAAGTATTGCTTAAGCTGGATTGGCAGTAGTCAGTATGGATCTGTAGGAGTGGACTTTGAGCCCGACAAGGATTTGTCGAAACTGAAAACGCAAAACTACGCATTGAGCATGCTGGTAAGAGGAAATACTCCCGGCACAAAATTTGATCTCCGGTTTACAGATACAAAAAAGAATGCATCGGATCACCCGTGGCGCATGAATTACACGGTAGATGACACCAAGGTGACATGGGATGGCAAGTGGCATAAATTATTTATTCCGCTCACCAGTTTTGTAGAAGGAGGTTCGTGGGACAATGTATGGTTTAATCCCGTGGGAGCATTTGACTGGAGTGCAACAGACCGTTTTGAAATAGTGGCCGAACAAATGAGTATGGCAGGTAAATCGCTGTGGTTTGATAATATTCAGATTAGCAATGTGGATAGCGCGCAAGTAAACGAGCCATCCATTTTTACGGATATAAAGAAAACAGAGACCGGCAACTTCCTCCTGAAAGTATTTCCCAACCCAGTGCAATATTCAACAGCGATAAGCTATACCCTTACAGACAATGCAAAAGTAGACGTAGCCATCTATACCCTGAACGGGCAAAAAGTAAAAACACTCTTAAGCGCTAAGCAATCCCCCGGCAATTATCAGCTCACCTGGAACATTGATTCGGATAACGGCAGCAGACCAAACAAAGGAATCTATTTTTGTCGCCTCCTGGTTTCCGGACAAATAACAGTAACCAAAATTATAGTGCTATAGCCAAAGCTGGCACAGACAAACATCAGTTTATCAGAGGCTTTTTGAGCTGTTGATCTATGTTTCTGTTCTTTTCTCTTGATAGAAAAGAACCAAAAGATCAAGGCTGCACGAATTTTGCTAAAATCAGTCTGCATTCCGCTGAAGAAAAGGAACTCGCATCGCTCAAACAGCTTTTTCTTCTTAACGCTCCATTCCGTCTGATTTCTTCACGCAAAATTCATGAGGCCGGTCTTTGTTTGGTCACTCGGCTTCGCCATCGTTCGGTGGTGCTTTGGGGCAGGTAGCCGTTGCTTCGCTGGGCTGTTCCTCTTTGAGGAACGGTTTTTTTTTGCTCGGCTTCGCCTTGTTGCTTGGCTTCGCCTTTGCTGCCGGCTTGTTTTTATGTCTAATTATATTACCTTTGTGGGCTTTAATTGAATTAATACTATGGATAAATATCAGGAAATTTATGCGCTAAGGAAAACGGATAAGGATAAAGCTTATGAAATGGCAGTTAGTTATCATAAAAAGAATCCCCGGGATAATTATATAAGCGTGGCTTACGCATGGACCTTGTACGATCAGGTGAAGAAAAAAATAGCAGAGAAAGTTGATTATAAAGACGTTTCAATGTATATTGATGCTTACCTTGATCTTGCTTTGGAGCGTCCTTCGATGGTGCATTCGCAATTTCTGTATCTTTTTGAAAAGCTACATTCAGATTACCGCTTCTCCATAAGAAAAGTGTTGGACGGATATGATAATTTTGATGAAAATGACTGGAAATCATATATATGGCAAGGAAAAAAAGTTTATGGAATTGCGTACCGGATAACAGTACTTTGGGCCAAGTCCTTTACAGGAAGAGGACGAAATGAAAATGTGTTTGAGGTACTGGCGGAGATTGAGACAGCTTTTAAAAAAGGAGAGTATAAGGTTGAGTTAAACCAACTTTATGTAAAGTTGCTATTATTGGCAAGATGTTATAATGAAGCGGAAACTTTTTGGGTTTCTTATATGCAAAATGAGGGTAGAACTGAAAATTACAAAGATTGGCTTACTCTTGCTGATATCTATGATCTTAAAAATGAAGATGTAAAAGCAATGTCTTGTTATTGTAAAGCACTTTCGTTTCCAATCGATGAAAAATATCTTTCGAAAACAAAGACTCTCTTTGGACAATTACTTTATCGTTTGGGGAAATATGATGAAGCGAAAACTGAGATTATAAAGTCAAAGGAGATTAGAGAATCAAACATACCAATGTATCAGACTTCATTTGTGTACAGTGATAAGTACAAATGGTTTAAAGAGGCAAATGAAAAAACAGATAACATTTCCTTCTATCATGAAAACAAAGGACTTGCTGAAAGTATAGTATATACTGCAGAATAAACCGCCACGAAGTGACAGCCGAGCGAAGCAAAGGCAATCAGAGCGATGGCGTAGCCAAGTATATAGCGTAGAATGAAAACCGTCACGAAGTGGCAGCCGAGCGAAGCAAAGGCAATTCGCTCCCCAACCTCAGCCCGCTCAGAAACCAGCAAGACCGGCCTCATATTCGCAGCGTAAAACGGAATGAAAGGGTGTAGCGTAAAAAAGAAAAAGTTGTTTGAGCGCAGCGAGTTCTTTTTCTTTAGCGGAGACCTTTCATGGAGTAGCGGAGAATATGCAGCCTTGACCTTTTGTTTCTTTTGCGTCAAGGCAAAAGAAAAGAGAAAAGATCCCATCCCTGGATGTGCCTTATTCCGTTGCGTGATGGTAGTTTTATTTCGTCCAGCGACACTACGTATTTTTCATAGCTGTCAGTGATGGCTTCCAGCGCTCCGTATTCACGTTCAATGGTTTTTTCATCTTCCAGCATGTAGGTGCATTGCAGGTAGATTACTCTGTCACCTTTTGTTGCTACGAAATCTACTTCTTTGTCTTTGATGGTTCCGGTGTAAACGGTATATCCTGAACGAAGCAGTTCCAGGTAAACGGCGTTTTCCAACAGGTAGCCCAGACCGTAAGCAAAGCCAGGGTAGAGGTAATTTTTGAAGGCTAGGTCGTTTAAATAGTATTTGCAATTGCCGGCCACCACGTCTTTTCCTTTGATATTATAGCGTTCTGTTTTGTAGGCAAGGAAGGCTTCTTCTATGAAACCAATGTAATTGGAGATGGTATCGTAGGTGGTTTTCCTTTTCTTTGAGGCAAAAAAGTTTACGATGTTGGTTATTGACAGCAGATTGGATGCATTGTTTACCAGATAGATAAATACATCATCTAATAACTTTACGTCACGGATGGTTTTTCTTTGCACGATGTCGCGCAGCAGGATGGTATCTTTTACGGATGCCACGTATTGTTTCTGCGATTCCTCTGTGGGCAGATTATATAATTCGGGCAGACCTCCTTTTTTCAGAAAGTCGATGTATGAACTGCGGTCGGCGCTCTTCCCCTGTAACTGGATGTACTCCTCAAAACTATATGGGAATATATGAAACTCCACATACCTGCCTGATAGCAAAGTGGCCAGCTCGCTGGATAGCATCTTTGAATTGGAGCCGCTGATAAACAGTTCGCACTCCTCAGCAAAATCCTGTGAATGCGAGTTCACAAAACGTTCCCACCCTTCAATGTACTGTATCTCGTCCATGAAAAGATAAACACGCCCTGTTGGGTTGATGGTGTCGCGATATAGCCGGTATATACTTTCCAGATCTTTGTAATCGGCTATAAAATCGAACTCCAGATATTCCTTATTTATATAGAGTATATTGGCTGGATCTACACCGTGTGAGGAGACAAGGTTTGCTGCTACCTGGCGCAGGATATAGCTTTTGCCTGATCTTCGCTGTCCGATAAGTACTTTTACCAGATTATTGCCAATAAAGCTGTTGATCTTATTGGTGTAAGATTTTCGTTTCAACCCTAAATTGTAACTGTTTCCGTTCCAAAGGTTGTATTTCTTTAATGCCTCTAATTTTTCGTCCATACCTGAATGTTTTATGCAAATATAGCTTTTTTTCGAGTATAAAAGAATAATTGGTCTTTTTCTTTTCCCTTGACGGAAAAGAAACAAAAGGTCAAGACTGCATATTCTCCGCTACTCCGTGAAAGGGTTCCGCTAAAGAAAATGAAACTCGCTTCGCTCAAACAGCATTTTCTTTTTAACGCTCCACCCTTTCACTTCGCTTAACGCTACGAATATGAGGTCGGTCTTTGGGTTTTTCTGCTTTGGTGGTGTTTGGTGGTTGGGGATTGCCTTTGCTTTGCTCGGCTGCACTTCGTGCTGTTTTTGTTTTTTTCTGCTTTGGTGGTGTTTGGTGGTTGGGGATTGCCTTTGCTTCGCTCGGCTGCACTTCGTGCGTTTTTTGGGAATGGTTAAGCTTTGCTTTGCTCGGCTTTGCCATCGCTTTGGTGTTTTAATGTATATTTAAAACTTTTATGTAAAAATCAAATAGTTTTAGTTATACTTAAAACTATTGCTTATATTTGTTGTTGTTTTAATTATATATTAAACTTCTGAAGATGAGAATTCCTAAGACTATTAAAAAGAGAGACGGCTATATAGCACGTATTGCGCCGTTTATGAGAAAGCCGCTGATTAAGGTATTGACGGGCCAACGGCGTGTGGGGAAAAGCTATCTGTTATTTCAGTTGATGGAACAAGTGCAGAATGAGGAGCCTGATGCCCATATCATTTATATTAACCGGGAGGATATGGAATTCGACTTTATGCGAACGGCTGTGGAGCTGAACAATTATATTCTGGCTAACCGAAAAGAAGGGGTGCGAAATTATATCTTTATTGATGAGATTCAGGATATAGCGGAGTTTGAAAAGGCCCTGCGCTCTTTGTTGCTGGACGAAAGCAATGATATTTATATAACGGGAAGCAACGCCAGGTTGCTCTCGGGCGAACTGGCAACTTATTTAAGCGGCAGGTATGTGGAGTTTAAAGTGTATAGCTTAGACTACACAGAGTTTCTGCAGTTTCATAAACTGGAGAATAACGCCGGTAGCTACAATTTATATACCCGATATGGAGGATTGCCCTATCTGATTAATCTGAAGTTGAATGATGATGTGGCCAATGAATATCTGAAGAGTATCTATTCAACCATCGTGTTTCGGGATGTGGTGAGCCGTTATAATCTTAGAAACACTGCATTTTTGGAAAAGCTTATTCAGTTTCTTTCCGAAAATATAGGTTCGCTGTTTTCAGCAAAGAATATCAGTGATTACCTTAAATCGCAGCATACTCAGATTTCTGTGAACCAGATCCAGAATTATGTGGAACATCTTACAAATGCATTCCTCATTCACAGGGTGGGAAGGTATGATTTGGTTGGTAAACGTTTCTTTGAGATTGGTGAAAAGTATTATTTCGAGAATATGGGTATCAGAAATATTATTATCGGTTACCGCTTGCAAGACAGAGCTAAGATTCTTGAAAACATTGTTTATAACCATCTTTTGTATCGGGGGTATAATATAAAAGTGGGTATGTCTGGTTCCTCGGAAATTGATTTTGTTTGTGAGAAGGGGGCAGAGAAGCTTTATGTGCAAGTGACCTTAAAACTGGATAGCGAAACAACGATTGAACGGGAATTTGGCAATCTGCTTAAAGTTCAGGATAACTATCCCAAAATTGTAGTTAGTGAAGATGATTTTCGTGGGAACAGCTATGAAGGAATAATGCATGTGTTTATAAGAGATTTTTTAATGAGCTATTGATAGTTGTATCTGTTCTTTTCTCTTGATAGAAAAGAACCAAAAGATCAAGGCTGCACGAATTTTGCTAAAATCAGTCTGCATTCCGCTAAAGAAAATGAAACTCGCTTCGCTCAAACAGCTTTTTCTTTTTAACGCTCCATTCCGTCTGATTTCTTCACGCAAAATTCATGAGGCCGGTCTTTGTTTGGTCACTCGGCTTCGCCATCGTTCGGTGGTGCTTTGGGACAGGTAGCCGTTGCTTCGCTGGGCTGTTCCTCTTTGAGGAACTGTTTTTTTTCGACTTGCTTCGCTTCGCTTTTTTGGGAAAATGTGCTTGCTTTGCTTCGCCTTTGTCTGGGGAATGGTAGCTTTTGTTCAACTTAGCTTCCGCATTAGCTAAGGAGGATCATTCTTTTTCTTCTTAACTTCTCACTCTCTCTTTGGAGCTATGAGCTAACTACTATTTTCTTGCACTGATCAATTAAAAGAAGCAAACAATAGCAAAGCGTAGCCCAACGGAACAAGCAGAAAACACCGCCACGAAGTGGCGCCGAGCGAAGCAAAGGCAATCAGAGCGATGGCGTAGCCGAGCAGAAACCAGCAAGACCGGCCTCATATTCGCAGCGTAAAGCGGAATGAAAGGGTGTAGCGTAAAAAAGAAAAAGCTGTTTGAGCGCAGCGAGTTCTTTTTCTTTAGCGGAGACCTTTCATGGAGTAGCGTAGAATATGCAGCCTTGACCTTTTGTTTCTTTTCCGTCAAGGGAAAAGAAAAAGCATCCCTTAACAACAAAATAATAAAACTAAAATTATTATTCAACGTTTTTATGTCTAATTATCTGTTGAATATTGTTTGTTACCCCACATACCGCCTTATGTATAGTCAATAGACCGCACTTGTTGGGCTTTTGCCAGAAAAAGAATCTATTTACCGCTTCTTTCTATACGAAATTTTGTTAGTAAAAATGTTAGCCATATAAGCTTTTTGAAATCAAATAGATTATTTTTTTATCCATTTTATCAAATTGTTTTCCAATTTTTGCATATTTTTGTATTTTTAAAACACTAGACTCAAGTTAAGATTACATGCAAATTAGTGATAAAGCCATATGTCGACTTTTATTAGAACACAATTCCAATGGGATGGAATTGATGTTCAAATGTTATTATCGACCTTTGGTTTTATGGGCAGATACATATTTAAATGATATTGCGGCATCAGAAGATCTGGTACAAGACTTCTTTCTTTCTTTCTGGGAAAATAGCATCTATGAAAGAATTACATCCAGTAATTTTAGGGGATACATTTTTGTTTCAGTTAAAAACCGTGCTCTGAAACTGCTGGAAAAGCGTGATCCGTTGCGCGATGCTATCACCTTGTTACCTTTAGGGCTCGAAGATTATCAACCGGATAATATCACAGAAGAAATGCTTCAGGCCATAGAGGCAGAAATAAGAAATCTCCCACCTCGAATGAGGGAGGTTTTAACATCCGTATATATTGAGGGCTTAAGTTATCGCGAAACGTCCGAAAAACTAAAAATTTCCATTTCTACTGTCAAAACGTTATTAGTAAACGCTTTAAAACGTCTTCGGGAAAAATTCTATAATTATATTAAAACTTTTTGCTGATTCCATTCAACCGTTTTCTATCTTTTCCGGTCTTATATATAGTTAATCAATCTTATTAAATATAAATGAGACCTCAAATTACAGAATCTACATTGCTGGATTTTTTTAATGGAGAGCTTTCCACTACAGAAGAAAAAGAAATTCTGGCATGGAGAGAAGATTGTGATGAAAATTGCAGGCTGTTTGACGATGTGCGAAGAAGGCATCTTTCTATGAGATATGCTGTTCGTGCACAACTGATCAAAGGAAATTATTCTTCTATCAGTAATCAGATACAAAAAAAAGTTATTCGTCGCACTTATCCACTATGGCGTTGGATGGCTTCAGCTGCTGCTGTTGTCGTTATCATCGTATCTATCGGGCTGCCCTATTATTTGCAGGATACAACGAGCAAGGTATCTGAAAAATTAACAGTATCCGATTTCGGACCTCCGGCACGTACTGCCATTCTTGAACTCTCTGACGGAACATGCCATTATATTGGAGATGAAAAATCTCAGCTTAAAGAAAAAAATGGCACTCATCTTGCCGTGAGTGTCAGAGAACTTGTGTATCAGAAGAACAAGATAACTGATAAAACAGCAAAGCTGGCAAATGAGAAGCCTATCTATAACAAGTTGATTATTCCACGGGGAACGGGACAATACAGGGTTGCCCTGAGTGATGGTAGCGTGGTGTGGCTTAACTCTGACAGTAAACTGGAATATCCGGTAACCTTTACAGGAGGTGAACGAAGAGTGCGCATCAGCGGAGAGGCATACTTTGAAGTGATGCATGATGCATCGAGGCCGTTCATTGTGGAAACCGATCATCAGTCTGTTTCGGTTCTTGGAACAAAGTTCAATGTGGAAGCTTATTCGTCAGAGGTAGTACGCACCACTTTGGCTTCGGGCCGTGTGAAAGTGACATTGGCGGGGAATTCTAATGAAGTGTTCCTTTCACCAGGCGAACAATCTGTTTTAAGACCCGCTACAGGTAGTATCAGCGTTCACAAGGTATCAGTGGCAGACGTGATATCATGGAAAGACGGAGTTACCAGTCTTGAAAATCTAACATTAAAACAAGCATTAAGAGTTATATCCAGATCGTATAATGTCGACTTTGATTTAGACATTCAACATTCGGATGATATTATATTGCAGGGAAGTATACCTAATGATGAAAATCTGGAAGTGGTGCTTTCAGTCCTGAGCAAAGTAGCAGATGTTAAATTTAAAATGAGTGGAAATGGAAAAATAAGAGTAAAAGAGAAAATATAAAAAAAAGGTGGAGAAGATTCTCAGAACTTCTCCACCATGTAGTAAAACCACGTCTGTTGGGCACAGACGAATTTCTATAATCCAATAACAAAAATATGAAAAAAAACTTATTGTCGCACTATTTTTCACTAGGAAAATGGGGAAGAATTCTTTTTGTGATAAATTTCACACTGGGGATGTTGCTGTGTGGCGCCACACAAATGCGTGCGAACAATGCACCTTTGCAACAAAAAAAGGTTACGGCCTCTTATAAAAAAGTCTCTATTTTGGAAGTATTTGAAGATTTGAAAGCTCAAACCGGATATACTTTCGTCTATAAGAAAGGGGAAGTAGATGAGAATGTGAAAATTACAGCAACGTTTAAAGATGATACTCTTGAAGAGGTGCTAAAAAAGATACTGGAAGCAAGAGGGTATAAATATTCTGTTGAAGGCAGGGTAATTGCTATTACGGGGAAGCACGCCGCTACGCAACAGAAAAAAAGCAGGGAAACTCTCACGGTGACGGGACGAATAACCGACGACAGCGGTGATCCATTGCCAGGAGTAAGTGTGGTTATCAATCAGACTACTCGTGGTGTGGTTACCGACCTTCGGGGACGTTATGAGATTCTAGTAAAATCTGATGATGTGTTAAGGTTCTCTTATCTGGGATTCGCTGATCAGACTGTTCCTGTGGAAGGAAAATCAACAATGAATATAGCTTTAAAATCTTCTGTTAAAAATATAGAGGAAGTAACAGTTGTTGCTTATGGTAAACAGAAGAGAGAGAGCGTTGTAGGTTCTATTACAACAATTAATCCAGGCGATCTGAAGACTTCAAACAGTGACCTTACAGCAAGTTTTGTAGGACGTATTCCGGGTATGATAGGTTATAAGAAAGGTGGTTTGCCTGTTGCATTGACCGAAGCCGATATGCAAACGGCTTTCAATATTCGCGGTATCACTTCATTTGGTAGCAACTCAAATACGTCTCCGCTGATTTTACTCGACGGCGTAGAAGTGTCAATGCTTGAACTTTCACGTATTGACCCTGAAGATATTGAAACTTTCAGTGTAATGAAAGATGCCTCGGCTACGGCGATGTATGGTGCACGCGGTGCAAACGGTGTAATTTTGGTAAATACCAAGAAAGGTGAAGAAGGATCTGTATATACTACGGCTCGTTATGAGTTAGTGACTTCCAGACCAACACAACAAATAGACGTGGTTGACCCCGTTACTTACATGAAAGCTTACAATGAAGCTTTGCTGGGCCGTGATCCGCTGGCGCAACCTAAATATACTGCAGAACGTATTAATAATACCGGTTCAGGACGCTATCCTTCATGGGTATATCCTGCAAACGACTGGTACAAACAGTTATTTAAAGATGTTTCTATTAACCATCGCGCAGGTTTGAGTGTACGTGGTGGTTCCAAAATTATCCAGTATTATGCTTCTTTGGGACTGGATCTGAATCAAGGTATGTTGAAAACAGACAAGCTGAATCAGTTCGACGTTAATATAAACAACAATACCACTACCTTTCGTGTTAATTTGAATATCGACATGACGCCCAGTTCTAAGCTGACTATAAACTCGAGCTCGTCATTAGATAATTATCATGGGCCTCTTAATTCTGTACAGGCAGCTTATGGTATGGCGTTTAATGCCAGTCCGGTGAATTATGCTCCTACTTATCCGGGAGATGCCAATACCAATTGGCCTCACATTCGCTTTGGATATGAGAATAAAAGTTCAGCTAATCCTTATGCCGACATTCAGGGCGGTTATCAGGAAACAACCCGTTTTTCTACCTCTAACAAGATTGAGTATATCCAGAATCTTGGTGCGCTCCTGAAGGGGTTGGAAGTGAGAGGTAATTTTTCTTACTACAAACAATCTTTCGAGTTTTTGCCTTTCAGTATCAGTCCTTACAAATATAGGTTGATTGACTATAACCAGCAGACTGGACAACATTCATTGGAATTATTGGAAGAAGGAAGAACCGATTTGAGAATGGATAACACCAATAAAAAAATATATGGAAGCACTCAGTTGGGTGGTGAGTTCCGCGTGCTTTACAATGGAGTTTGGGGAGATCATAACCTTACTTATACCGGATTGATTAATATGCAACAGCAGGCTTCTTCTGCAGCCGGTGATTTGTTTGGTGCAATTAAACACCGTAACCTGGGTACCTCAATGCGTCTTTCTTATGGCTTTAAGGAACGTTATTATTTAGAGGGTAGTTTTGGATACAACGGATCTGAGCGTTTTGCCAAAAACAACCGCTTTGGTTTCTTCCCGGCTATTGGTGGTGCATGGGTTATTTCTAAAGAGCCTTTCATGAAAAAAGCTTCTGATTTGTTTTCATTCCTGAAACTACGTGCTTCTTACGGTAAAGTGGGAAATGACGGTATTGGATCGGCTCCTCAGGGGATTGGCAATTATGGTAGTGTAGGCCGTTACCTTTATCTGGAAAACATTACTCAAAATCAAAGAGGAAGTTATAATATCCAGTCGTACGCCAACCCAACGATAACATGGGAGGTGGCAGAACAGGCCAATTTTGGACTTGAGTTTGCCATGTTCAAAGGGTTGGTAGACTGTACGGTAGATGTTTATCAGGAAACACGTCACAATATTCTTTCTAACCGAATGGTTATTCCGGCTAGTATGGGGTTAGGCTTATATCCTTATGCTAACATTGGTAAAGGACGTTCACGTGGTATTGACTTCTCGGGCAAGATACAGCATTCATTCAGCAACGATTTTTATTTCATTCTGAACGGAACATTCACTTACAGCAAAGCCACTTATCTGAATTTGGAAGAAGGATCAAACAAACCTGATTGGCAACGCCGTGTAGGCCACGATGTGTCTCAGCAGATAGGTTATATAGCTGAAGGGCTATTCCAGAATCAGGAAGAAATAGACCGTTCACCAAAACAATCGGGAAATGTGATGCCGGGTGACATTAAATATCGTGATGTAAACGGTGATGGTAAAATTACAGTAGATGATGCCGTATATATAGGTTATCCTACAACTCCTCGTTTAGTATATGGTTTCAGTGCATTTGTTTACTGGAAAAGATTCGAATTTAATTGTGCTTTCCAGGGATCCGGTCAACGTTCATTATTTATGGATGCATCAGCCCTTAGTCCATTTGCCGGTCCTTTGGGACAAGACCATGCGTTGTTGTCGAATATATGGAAAGACCACTGGACACCGGAAAATATGAAATCCAGTCCATTCTGGCCTCGTTTATCTACCGACAACATCGTTGCTCATAATAACGAAGAGGCAAGAACAGGACAAGAGACAACACGTTACTCTACTTATTTTATGCGTCCGGTTCAATTCCTTCGTTGTCAACAAATAATGTTGGCTTACAGTCTTCCTGTAAAAATGACACATAAAATGGGGATGCAACGTATTAAACCTTATGTCAGCGTGGACAACCCGTTCCTTATCAGTTCGTTCAAACTGTGGGACGTTGAGTTAGGTAGCAACGGATTCAACTATCCGATACAGCGTACTTTTTCTGTAGGTGTGAATATTAGTTTCTAAAAAAAAACGATTATGAAGAGTTTTAAAACAATATGTGGGTTGTTCAGTGCTGTGCTCCTTATGTCAGGATGTAATTATCTTGACATTGTACCAGAGAATGATACCCTGTCGACAAATAAAATATTCCAGACCCGTACTGGTGCTTTGCAATGGATGAATGATGCGTATGTTAACTATTCCTATCAGTTGACCCATTGGAATTTTAATCCTGCCATTTTGGGAGCTGATGAATATGTAGGGAATGACTTTGCTCGTAAGGGCCGCGTAATGAGTATGTTTTATATTGCTGATGGCTTACAGAATGCATTGCAACCATATAACGATATATGGGCTTACAATAATGAGTATATGTATATCCGTTTGTGCAATACGTTTCTTGCAAAGATTGGTGATGTAGCTAACCTGAGGCCGGGTGAACTGGAACAATGGACGGCTGAGGTGAAAGCCTTGAAAGCATTTTATTATTTTGAGATGATTAAACGATATGGATCATTTGTGTTGGTACCAGATAATATCGACGTATGGGAATCTCTTGATAATATGAGAAAACCCAGAAACACGGTTGACGAATGTTTCAAAGCTACGGTGAAGTTGCTTGACGAAGCAATTCCTGATTTGCAGCTTTATACGGATAAAAATGCTGAGATGCAGTATCTCATCTCTAAGGAAGGCGCTATGGGATTGAAATCAAGAGTACTTTTATATGCGGCATCTCCACTGTTCAACGGAGGTGTTCCACAATATAGAAATCTGAAAAACAGAGACGGTGTGTTGCTATTCCCACAACAGGAAGATAAAGAAAAATGGCGGGCAGCTGCCGAATATTCAGATGAGGTTATTACTTTTCTTGAATCTCGTGGATATAAGCTGGTGCAAGGTACAAACAATCAACCTACTCCGATGTTGAATAGAATGCGTGACCTTGAACTCTCTATCTGGGAAACATCTAATATGATCCCTTCAACTGAAAGTATTATTTTGACGGATCTTTTTCCGTTTTGTACTGAGCTGCTTCCTATATTAGGCAATTCCTCAACCGATCCTTATTTCAATTCTCAAACATCAGGAGCTCTTTGTGCCAGCATGAAGATGGTGAATAAATTCTATACAGCTAACGGACTGCCTATTGAAGAAGATAAAACGTGGCAATATGGCAACGGCTATCAAATTGCTGTTGAAAAAGACCCTGCTTATACTCAGGTAGTTCCTTTGGATCAGGATGTATTGGCTTTACATTTACGTAGAGAACCTCGTTTTTATGCAACTATCGCTGCTCCGGGTACTTACTGGAGGGTAGGTACTAATTCTTCGGATAACTTGCTTGTTGATACTCGTCAGGGACAGCTCTTCGGGTTAAAATCTAACCGACTGGACCCGGCCATACAGCAGAACATTACGGGATATTATGTGAAGAAAGGACTCCGAAGTGATTGCAATATGAAAGATTATCTGAACAATTTACGTTCGAAAGTTGGATATGGAGGTGTGGCAATGAGACTGGCGGAAATCTATCTGAATGCAGCCGAAGCCTGGAATGAGTATGAAGGTCCTAACGGAGCTCATCACGATAAAATTTTCGATCGCCTGAATAAGATCCGTGAACGCGCAGGTATACCTACCGTACAAGATTCATGGAACACTTATGGTACCAACCCGGAAAAGTATAATGCACAAGTGGGTTTGCGCGATATCATTCACAGAGAGCGTACCATTGAACTAATGTACGAAGGACACCGTTTCTGGGATGTTCGCCGTTGGGGAACTGCTCTGGATGAAGGTTTTGATAAAAAACCTACCGGATGGAAAGTAACCGGAAAAACATGGATGGAGTTCTACAATAATTATCAGGGACCGGTAGAAGTTTGGAATAAGGCATCTTTCAATCCTAACAGGGATTATTTATGGCCTATCCGCAGTGAAGAAGTAAATATTTCGGGTATTACGCAGAACCCCGGATGGTAAATGTATAAAGAAGAAATAAAGATGAAAAAGCTAATATTCTTTTTAAACCTGATGGCAATTCTTTGCTTATGGAGTTGCTCTGATAACGAACAATTGAAATTCGACACTACGATAAGTGACAATATGTTCACTTTTACAGCAGTTGAAGGTGGGGCAAAGCTGACCTATAAATTATCTGATCCACGCATCAGTAAGGTCAAAATTACATATAAGGATGAATTTGGTGATCTTATTTATAAAGTAGGTGATTATTCAGTAAATACGATTTTACTAAACGGATTCAATAATGCAAAGAACTCTGTGCCGGTAAGGGTTTCGTTTTTAGACAGTAAAGATAATGAGTCGGAAGTTAGGGATATGAGTTTTAGTACGCTGGCGTCTAATCTCTATACTTTCTTTGACAATGTGAAAGTTGGTTCTTATTGGGATGGTTTTCAGTTGACTTATGAACTGAAGGGACAAGTAAATGGTTCGGCTACTGTTTATTTTGTTGGTGAAAACCCTAATACCCATGCACGCGATACGTTGACATTGGAGAACTTCCAGCTTGAAGCCGGAAAATTTACCAAGGCTTATTCTTTAGATGAATCTCAGCGCCAGTCTAACTATACAGTAGTGGTTACTACAGAAGACTCAAAACAACGCATTGCCCGTAAGCAGACTTGGGCCGGTATTGTAGGTATGGAAAGAGTACAATTGCCAAATGCAAATTTCGAGTTGCTGGATCCTTTTAAATTGTCGAGAGAAGAAGCTTATAATCCGAACGGTGGGAGCTATAATCCCGGAGCATTTGGTAAGCAATATCTGTTTGATGGAGATGTAAAAGGTACTCTTGGCGTGCTATATTATCGCCCGGGATACGCTACTCCTCCTTTCACTTTCCTTACGAAAGAGAATGCGCTACATAAAGACGGTAATGACAAGTACTTTGTATTGGATATAAAGAAACCTGCCATGTTGGGTGAAATGCGTTTCTATTTCCGCTATGGGGATGGATTTGCTGTGAATAAAGATTTTGATGAGGCAGGTGGATCCGGAAACGGAGGATATTACACAAAGCTACCTTGCAGTGTGACCATCTATGCATGGGTAGCCAGTGAATCTTACAATCCAAACGCTGATCAGTCTACCATACCTTCTGTAAATTGGAAACAGATAGGAAAAGTATCGCAAGACCCTAGTTCTGCAAAAACTGAACGTTGGTATTATAATGCTAATCTGAAATCTAATCCTAAAACGAAGGCGGATTTGGATGCTTTGAAGCCGCTCTACTTATCTGTGCCATTTGACTTTGATGAGAATGAATACAGATATTATAAAATAGAGTTTGATGGAACTTATAACGACCTTATTCTTCCTGCTAACAATAATGGAAAGGATAGAGTGACTTGTCACGAAATAGAAGTTTATGCTAAAAAACAATGATGATGAAGAAAATTCTTGTATATATGATGATGCTTGCTACTCTTGGTAGCGGATTGTCAGGGTGCCAAAGCATCGAAGAAACTTACGATAAATATATCGGTGACGGCCCAATTCAGTATCTGAATAAGATATATGATTTGAAGGCTACTCCGGGATGGGAATCTGTGTTGTTGAGTTGGAACCTGAAATTGGATCCGGGAAGAACCGGAATTCTTGTAGAATGGAAAAATGAAACGAACACCTTCGCTAAGATAATAGACAAGGATAGCGAGAGCTTTTTGGCTGAAGGATTGACGGATAACTACGATTACGAATTCAACGTGTGGGCTATAACAGAGAAGGATGGTAAAGTTGTGAAAAAATCCTTGGGAGATCCTGTATATGCCCGATCTTTCAACTATGAAAGTGACGAACTTGCCTTATTTACTCACATGGTTACCAAACAAATTAGGGTGGGCGACAAGAAACTCTTTGTTGCCTTTGATTCCTGGCCTGATAATTTGGTGTCATTCAAAATAGGGTATTTTGAGAAAGGAAGTAATCAGGAGAGTTTTTATCAGGCAAATCCTGAAGATCGTATAAGCAACTGGCCGAAGGGTCAACCTTGCGCTGTTATAGGAGAAAACATAGACTTCAGCAAACCGGTTAATGTTTATCGTAGGGGAAAAATCAAATCGTTTGGTAACATAGAATTAAATTTGAAGCCGCTGCCATTGTATTTCGATATTCCTGTGTTGAACAGTGATTTTGCAAATGAATTGCGCCCACAGTTTGGCTTAAATGGGGATATTAAATTTAGCGATCTTAATAATATTTCTTCGCTGGATATTAATTTCAATCAGACTTCTTTGGACGATATTCTCTATTTCCCTAATTTGAAAACACTTAATTTGGGTAAAGACAGATACATAATGCCGGGAACTGAGGCTGTTGCAAAATCTATTTTGCCGTCGGATGCAAAAAGACAGATCAGCTTGGCTGCCTTACAGTTGGCGCATGATGTTTTGGGTGTGCAGATTAACCAATATAGCAAGAACTATTTCGACGTAGTGCCCACTTGGTTTTCCGGCAAGAATCTTGTTCCGCAATTACCAAGCTTGCACTTGCTTGACACCACGGGCTGGACTATTAAGGAAACTCCGCAGGATGCGATGGGATATGATACGGGCTTAAGTAATTTGTTTGTTGACGATAATACCAAATCTTGGTTACCTACTGCTTCCGCACAGTTGCGTGAACATGTCTTTGAAATTGACATGAAACAGGTGCAGAATATACTTGGATTCAAAGTTGTTCAGGCCAATATCAACGATGCTAGTCTTCAGTTGCCTTCGATAATTTCGATAGAAGTTACTACTGCCTCGGGTGCATGGGTTTCTGCTACCTTTAGCAAAAATACGATGATAGGAAATGGTAAAGGAGAGACTACCCTTGTATATCTGAATAAAGATAAATCGACCATTCAGGCTCAAAAGATAAGAGTGGTGCTTAGCGATTTCTTTTATAAAAAAGGGTATGATGCAAACTGGAATTATGTTGACTCTTACCGCACTGCGTTGTCAAAGTTCAAAGTGTTTTCTGAGTAAAATTTAATATGAAAAAGGATGGGGAGGCGCACAAAATAGTTTGTGTGCTGCCTGCATCCTTTTTTTATAACATAGAAAAAGAAATGATAAGAAAAAAAGTATTAATTCTGACGGCGATATTGTTGATTTGCCTGAATGCTTCTGCTCAAACCCGCAGCATAGTCTTTGAACCATCACGGTCGTGGTCTAAAGTGGTAAAGAAAGCTAAAGAAGAGAAAAAACTGATTTTCGTTGATTGCTATGCCAGCTGGTGTGGCCCTTGCAAAAAACTCGCAGCAGAAGTATTTACTCAGGATAAGGTGGCCGATTTCTTTAACGAACACTTTGTGAATGTGCAGTTTGACATGGAAAAGGATGCAGATGGTAAGGCACACTTACAGCAATGGGGAGTAACTTCTTTCCCAACACTGATGTTTATTGACCCTGCAACAGAGAAGCCTGTTGGAAAACTGGTAGGAGCAGGTAATGCTGAATGGCTCATTGAAGGTGCCAGAGCGGCCCTTGATCCTTCTAAAAACCTGGAGGCTCTTGCAGCTCGCTACAATGCGGGTGAACGAGATGAAGCATTCCTGTTCAGCTTTATCAAAGTACTGGCACAGGCAGGAATGTCAAATCAGGTTCAGCAGGTGGCAAAAGAATGGCTGGGGAGTCTTCCTGTTAACAAATTGGCTACTAAGCAGTTGTGGCCACTGATTATGCAGTTTGAGAATGATCCGCTTTCTAAGACATTGCTGACTGTGCGCGATAGTATTCAACGGTTTTATGCTATTCCTCTTCAAAATCAGCGGGTAATGGTAGATGCTAAGTTGGCAGATGCGATGGTGCAGACGGCTATGAAATTTGCAACATCACCCAATTTGGCGGTTTATAGCCAGGACAGTTACAACGCTTTTATTGATTATCTGGCAGGCATGCCTGAAAGTCCGGGAAAAGCAGCGGCTTCGGTATGGCTCAATACCTCGCTTCTTTCCCGACAAGGCAACTGGGCACGGATGCTGGAAGTGATGCGTGCGGTAAATGAACAAAAAATTCTACCCGATCAAATCTATGGACAGTACTTTGTGTTTTTCCTGAAATCGCTGACACAGATGAAAGACAGGGAACAGGCGGGTGAAGCCGGGGTGAAATTGCTGGATGAATTGATAGCGAAAGCTACCGGGGAAACAGCTGATAATTACCGTTTGAAAGCTTCATTATTTGCAGCTAAAGCGATGCTTTGGCAAGCACTGGAAAATACCGGCGAGATGAAAAAAGCACAAAAAGAGTTAGAAAGGTATGCGGCGTTATTCAAATCGGCGAGTGAAGCAGCATCTTTGAATTCGGCAGTGCCGTCAGCTGCTCCTGCAACGGGAACTGCTGTATTGAGTTATGAAGAACGTGTGGGTGTTCCTATCGTTAAGGTAGTGATTAATGGTCATACTTATTCTTTCTTGTTCGACACGTGTGCGGGTTACACTTGCGTAACAGACAGACTGGTAAATGCTGAAAAACTTGAATATCAGCATACGGGAAATACTGTAGCTGGTATGCAAGGTACACTGAATATGGCTGCTATTCCCGGACTAACGCTGGGTGGGCTGACATTGAAAAATAAAGTAGCTGCTGTAATGAGTTCACAAAACCTGACATTCCTGACATTGGGTATAGATGGCATTATCGGAGCTCCTATTATTAATGATTTTGTGTTGACTATCGACTCAAAGAGTAAAACAATAACTCTGGGTGGTGAAACAGATCCTTCCATTTCTAAATGGAGTACGTTGAAATTAAATGGTTCTGATCCGCTTCTCTCAATCAAGGTGAAAGGGAAAGATGAATTGTACGATGTTCCTGCTTTGTTCGATTCGGGTAATGGTACGGGTAGTGTTGGGTTGCCTTCAGCACAAGGCTTTGAGGAATGGACGAAAGCCGGTGTTATAGGAAATGTAGAGAAGGGTGAAGGTTTCAATGCCATGATGATTGGAGGAATATCCAAGACAACAGACAAGCTTTACCGTGGTGCATTGTCCGAGTTCCATATGGGAGATGGTGTGTTTAAAGATGTTCCCGTGGTGACAAGTGGTATGGGGTATTTGTTGATGCCTTTCAAAATGACTGATTTAGGGAAGATCATTATTGATTATCCTCGCAAGCGTTATTACTTTGCTGCATACACTGATGCTAAAGTTTGGAATGGCGATCATCGCACGGTGCTTACTGGTGTTGCAGAAGGTACTTTGAGAGTGGCTGCCATTTGGGGAAATGAAGCTGCGAAAGATCTAGCTGTGGGCGATATCATAACTGCTGTGGGAAATAAAGTATTAGGCTCTCTTCCAGCCAATGCACCTAATATCGACATTTTGATAAAGCAAAGCGGAGCGCAGGCTGTGACGGTGAAAAAAAGTTCAGGAAAAACGACTGAAATACCTTCTACGGTATTTGTGGCCAAATAATGTGTTGCCATATTTCCCGAAGTGTATACTTATTAAGATAAAACATACTTATATGACTATTCAAACTATAATAATCTCCGTTCTTGTGTTTTTGACATCTGCATTTACTGCAAATGCCCAAACACTTAAGATGGGAGATGATCTTCCATTAGACAAAACCGTACGTACAGGGCGGCTTGATAACGGAATGACCTACTTTATCCGTCACAATGACAAACCAGCCCGATTGGCTGATTTCTATATAGTTTATGATGTTGGTCCCATTCAGGAGGAAGATACCCAGTCGGGGCTTGCTCATTTTCTTGAGCACATGGCTTTTAATGGCTCGAAACATTTTCCTGATAATGCAATGATTAACTGGCTTGAAAGTCTGGGAATGCAATTTGGCAACAATATCAATGCTGCTACCGAGATGGAAATGACTAATTATCAGTTGATGCAAGTGCCTGTTCAACGGAAGTCAACGATAGACTCTTTGCTCCTGATTCTTCATGACTGGTCGGGGTATCTGACTCTTGAAAAGAAAGAGATTGATAAAGAAAGGGGTGTTATTATTGAGGAACGCAGACAACGTAACACTCCACAATTCCGTATAGCGAACAAGGCTGCTTCGTTTGTTTATGGAGATACACGTTATGCTCACCGTGACATGCTGGGGAGTGAGGAGTTTCTTCATACCTTCAACCCTAAACTTCTCCGTGACTATTACAAACGTTGGTATCGCCCGGATTTGCAGGCAATTGTGATTGTTGGTGATTTTGATGCCGATGAGATGGAAGCCAGACTTAAAAAGGTAATGGCAGATATCCCAAAACCTGAACATCCTGAACAGAAAGCGGTTATTAAGATACCCGACAATGAAAAACCTGTTGTGTCAATCCTTACTGATCCGGAACAACATACTTCCAAAGCCAATTTTTACATCAAACGTCCGGCAGTTCCTAAAGAACTGAACAATCGTGTAGGTGCAAACTATATGAATATGATGATTCAGATGGCTACTTCAATGGTCAATATCCGTTTAGGAGAACTTGTGCAACAACAAGGATGTCCTTTTAGCAGCGCAAGTGTGGGAAATTCTTCACTGACTGCTACCTGTGATGCTTTAGAGCTACAGGTTATTGCCCGAGGAGAAGCAATAGCTGAGGCGTTTACATCGGTTTATGGAGAATTGGAACGTATTCGTCGTTATGGCTTTACACAGGAGGAGTTTGATTTTATGCGAATTAACATACTTCGTAGCGGAAAATACCTTTTCGAGAGTAGTGGCGAACGTCAGAATAATGCATTAGGACAGGAATGTATTGCTTATTATGTAAAGAATAAGCCCTTGATTTCAGCTGAGACTCGTTGGGCATTCATTCAACTGATGATGAAAGAAATGACTCTTCAGAATATCAATGAGTTGATGCAGCAACTGATAACACCTTCCAACAATGTATTGGTTATTTCGGCTCCCGAGAAGGCGAAAGCCACTCTGCCTAAGGAAGAGCAACTGGCTAATTTCTTCTCCTGGATACGCACGCAGCCTATAGATCCGTATAAAACTGAAAAGGTAGATAAACCGCTATTCTCTGAGAAAATTACTTCGGGGAAAACAGTAAAAACCGAAAAAGGTGCTTTTGGCTCTACCCTGTGGACGCTGAATAACGGTATTCGTGTGGTTGTACTTCCAACGCCTTATAGCCGTAATCAGATTGTGATGAGCGGGCAGGCAAATGGAGGACTTTCTACTATAGCTATGCAGGACTATTTTACGGCATCGATGACCACACAAATTGCAAATATGTCTGGAATCGGGGAATTTAATTCTGAACAACTGCGTAAGGTATTGGGCACTAAAGTTGCTTCGGTTCAGCCTTCTATCGGCCGTTTTGCTTCCGAAATGACAGGAAGTGCTGCTAAAGCCGATGTAGAGACGATGCTTCAGTTAACCAATCTTTATTTTACCCATCCTAAATTTGATCGTGATCGTTTTGATATGGTGCTGGAAGCTAACCGCTTGAACTTGCAAAATTCCGCGGAGTCTCCGGAGTTTATGATGAGCAAGGCAATGAATAAGGCGAAGTATGGCGATAATCCACGTACTAAGATGCCTACTGAAGAGGTTTTGAAGACTATAGATTTCGGGAAGATGCCGGAGATATATCGTAATTTCTTCACTGATGCCGCTGGTAACTATACTTTCTATTTTCTGGGTGATATTGATTTGAATGTGTTGAAACCGTTAGTGGAGAAATATCTGGGTGCTCTTGCTGCCGGAACAAAGAAACTATCATGGAAAGATGACAGTGTACGTGTAATATCAGGAACGAAAGAAGAACTCTTGAAGACTCGCATGCAAGCACCTAAAAGTATGATTAATTTCAGCTATACGGGTGATCTTGATTATACGCAACAGAATACATTTGCAATGAGAGTACTTTCGGGTTGTCTTCAGTCTCGCTATACACAAGTTATACGTGAAGATAAAGGAGGTACGTACGGAGTGACTGTGAACGGTTCTCTGTCTCGTCAGCCTGTTTCGGATTATAGCTTCAATATATCTTTTCAGACAGCTCCCGGCAAAGCTGACGAACTGGTGAAGATTGTGAAGGATGAATTGCAACGTGTTGCCGAAAAAGGACCCGATTCCGGTGACTTTGCAAATACCTTGGAGTATTGGCATAAAACACAGCAAGAAGGACTGAAAACCAATAAGGTATGCTTGTCTTACCTCCAGAATTATTACACATGGGGAGAAGACTGGAAAGCGGATCATGAGAAAATGATGCAAACGGTGACTCCGGAAAGTGTGAGAAAACTTGCCAAAAAGATTCTGGAAGATGGAAATCTGAAACTGGTGATCATGAATCCGGGAAAGTAACTTTTAGGATATCAGAGGTCTTTAATAATTAAAAGTGGGTGTGCCGAATAGGTGCATCCTCTTTTTTGTTTGTAGATAGTTGTTTTTTCTTTTCCCTTGACGGAAAAGAAAAGGCATTTTAAAGACAATCCTGCTGCCTGTTAAAATCAGTAGCATTTACTCCCCAAAAAGATTTGAAACATTTGCTAAAATAATGCGGATCACTGAACCCTACCATATACGCTATTTCAGAAATTGAATATTCCTTTTCTTTCACCAGTGCACCAGCCTTCTGCATACGCACTTCCCTGATATACGAGATAGGAGCAAGCCCCGTGAGCGATTTTAACTTGTGAAAGAAGTTGGTGCGGCTCAGGTTGAAGCAGTTCACCAGATCATCAATTTTAAGTTCAGGATTGTTCATCTGCTCCTCCATAATTACCGATAGCTTTTTCAGGAACTCCTTGTCCTTTTCGGATAGCAAAGTGGCTATTTCATCCGGTGCGGTATCGGGCGTTGACTTGTTGTCTGTGTAATTTGCATTATGGCTGTAAAAAGCCTGTAACTTTCTCCGCTGACTTAAGATATTCTCTATTTTTATCTGCAGATAGTTGATACTGAATGGCTTCACTATATAGTCGTCTGCACCGGTCTGCACCCCTGTGAGGATGCTGTTCATATCTGCCTTAGCTGTTAGCACGATGGCCGGAATGTGTGATGTACGTTCGTCATTTCTCAGTTCGGACAGCATTTGTAACCCATCCATTACCGGCATCATGATGTCTGTGATGATGATGTCGGGCAGGTAAGTGATGGCTTTTCTGAGCCCTTCGCTTCCGTTTTGTGCTTCAAATAGTCTGAACTTCCCTTCAAATATTTGTCTGATAAAAGCCCTGAGCTCGTGATTATCCTCTACGATAAGCATTTGTTGCATGTCGGTACCGGTGTCATTATCTTCCGGAGTAGTTTCTTCGGGGATGGGCATGGCTTGTGTGTTTTCCTGCAGATCGGACAGGATAAATTCTGTATTGGCAGGGTAGTGAGCCGTTCCTTTGAGTAGTTCTATGGTGAAGGTGCTACCTTTTCCGGGCTCGCTCTGAACGGATATATTGCCATGATGCATGGCTATCAGTTCCTTGACAAGTGACAGACCAATACCACTGCTCACCGAGCTGTGTATGTTGCTTTGCACAAGGTTTTCGAATCGGTTGAAGATGCTTTTTTGTTTTTCCAGAGGGATGCCAATGCCCTGATCGGTGACACGAACAGAAACAGAATTGTTGCTTTCCGTAAGGTAAACACCTATATTCTTACCGTTGGGCGTATATTTGAATGCGTTGGACAGCAGGTTGAAGATAACTTTTTCCATGTAGTCTGTATCAAACCACACATAACAAACAGCCGGTTGTGATGTGAACAACAGGTTTATGTGTCGCTCTGTGGCGAGAGCATCGAAACAATGAGTGATTTCTTTTGTGAAACTTACAATGTTCTTATTCTGAATGCGGAGTTTCATCTTGTTCTCCTGCAGTTTGCTGAGGTCGAGAATCTGCCCAACCAGTCGTTGCATGCGGTCACTGTTCTTTTTCATGGTGATCAGTGTATCTTTCACTTTCAGAGGAAGCCCTTCATCTTTTAGAATAAGCTCCAGAGGTCCGGAAATAAGTGTGAGCGGTGTGCGTAACTCGTGAGATACATTGGTAAAGAAACTCAGCTTTTGTTGTGCTATGTACTCCTCGTTCTTTACCTGCTGTTTCATTTTGTAAAAGACAGTATAGATGTACACCCCGCCAACAATAAATGCCAGTAAAAGAAAGATGTAAAGCACATGTGCGAAAGTTGTTTCATTGAAACCGGGCTGTACCTCTATAGATAAGATCCGTTCGTTATTGACCCATACCCCTTCGTTATTGGTGGATTTGAGGTGAAAGATATAATTGCCCGGAGGCAGGTTGGTGTAGCTGGCTTCCCTTCCATTTTCGGTAAGGCGGTATGTCTTATCAAACCCTTCGAGCATATATGCATATTGGATGTATTCGGTATTGGTCATGTCCAGTGCCGAAAAACTTATTCTTAAGGAGTGATTGTTGGGTGGCAGAGTAAGATGATAGATGTTACCCTGATTGATATTTATTGTAGCATTGTGCTGCTTTGAGGTGACTTCCTGATTGTTGACCCATATTGAGGTAAAGAATATGCGGGGAGCAAAGTTTGTTTTATGGATCTTTTCCGGAGTAAAATACAACAATCCCTTATTGGTACCGAAATAGATCTGTTTCCCATCTGTGGCCCCCATGCCTTCACTGAAATGTACGTTGAAAGCAATGTGTTCGTTTGGATACTGAATCTGCTCTCGGGTGGCTATAAATTTAACCAGACCTCCTCCTGTTGCCAGCCAAAGATTTCCCCTCTTGTCTTCTTGCATGGAATAGATGATATCAGAACTGAGTCCATTTTTCTGAGTAAATGATTTGCAAGTAAAGGAATTGCTTCCTGTGGGGATGAGTTCGTTGAGTCCCCCACCATAGGTAATGGCAAAGATATTTCCGTTGTTCATGCATTTCACCATCTGCACATCGTTGTTACTCAAACTGTTTACATTGCTTTGCTCGCGGCAGATGGAATGAAAGTTGATCTCTTCCGGTTTTCTGAATGATCCGTCGAAATAGAGGATGCCGGCTGTGGTTGAAACCCAGATGCGCCCTTTCTGATCTTCCGTGATGTGTCTTACCTTATAAAAGCGCTCGATGGGGTATTTTTTCAGTCGGTTTCTATAGTTTATAAAACGCAGGGAGCCATCGGGCATGCACTCCATTAAATTGAGTCCGCCGCCATAGGTTGCCACCCATATTCTTTTTTTACTGTCCTGAAAAGTATAGTAGATGTTATTGCTGCTAAGGCTGTAGCGATTATTTATATTACTGGTGTATTGTTTAAACTGAAATTTGCCCGGAGCGTTTTCTGTTGCATTGCTCAGTCCTTGCCCTTTGGTGGATATCCAGAAGTTTTTCTTCTGATCCTGCATGATGGCATATACTTTGCCTGACTGAAACCGTTGAATAAGTTTTAGTTGCGGGTCGTAAATAGAGATGTTATTATCACGGGCTCCTGTCCAGATGCGTTTCTTGTTGTCAATGAACAAGGCTCTTATCTCATTATCGGGTAATTCTATGTCGCTGTTATTGGGCGTGAAGATGTGGAATTTATTGGGGAAAAATGTGATGCGTTTCAACCTGTCGAGCTGTGTGCTCATCCACAGGTTTCCTTGTTTATCGGCAAAAGCGGCAAAGCAGCGGTCGTTTGATTTCCATTTCACCTGTTTATCGGTAGTGTTGAACGGAACCAGTTTTTTGCTTTGGCTATCGTAATAAGAGAATCCTCCTCCTTTGGGGTGTATCCACAAAAAGCCATTCTTGTCTTCAATAGTAAAGAATCCTGTTTCTGTGTTGAGTGGCTTGCCAAGTTCATCGGATATACTTGTGAAACGGAGCTGAGCGGCTTGCATGTCGAAAAGCGTGACTCCCGGTTGTGGATGCGTTAGCCAGATAAGTCCGCTGCCGGTAATATGTGCCGATTCGATGACCGTGCTTTTCAGACCTTTTATACCTTTCAAAGGATAATGCCGGGGTGTGTTGTGTTCTGTATTGCTTATAAACAATCCATCATGATCTGTAACACAGGCAGTTTGATGTCCGTATTTCAGGATGGAAATAATGCGTGCAACTGTTGGCAGCTGCATGCCTGTGATCTTTCTTTCTCTTATACTGTATTTAAATACTTGTCCTGAACCGGTACCAAACAGCACTTCTCCATTCTGTTCGGTGGCACTATAAAAACCAACAGGTTTTCCTGCAATACTCTTTCGGCGAATCATGGTGGTGAGCGTGGCACCATGCAGTTTGTAAAGCCCTTCGTCGGTAAGTATCCATTCGTACTGTTCTGAATCCATGAACACGTTTTGGATTTTTCCACCGGGTAATGTTCTCCGGGAAGCTGAATATGATTTGAGTGTGAGTTTATGGTTCTGCGGATTGGTAATAGCACGAACGGCGGTTCCGTCTGTTCGCAGCAGCCACGAGGTACCGTTTGGGAGAACACGGATAGACCGGTACTTATTTCTTATACCTTCTTCTATGGGTTCAAAAAGTTCTTTTCCGGGGTTGAACCGATAGCCGGTTGAATCATAACACAGCACCCATATATATCCATATTTGTCTTCATCAATATGAAGTAACCTGTCATTGGTAAGTCCTTTCTTATCTTCGATGCTTGATTTGTAATTCTTGAATACGTAACCGTCAAAACGGTAAAGACCGTTCCAGGTTGCAAACCATAGCAGCCCTTTATGATCCTGAATAACATGGTTCACAAGTCCATCTTCCACACCGTTTTTGGCAGAAAAATAAGTTACGGAATATTTATCGGGAATGTTTGTTGCTATGACCGGCGCATTATATATGAACAGGCATGACAGGATTATAAAAAGAATAGTTTTGATGTTTGATAGTTTTTTCATAAAGGTATAACAAATAATCATCTGATCTCTTTGCGAAAGTAAAGGAAAATGAGTAGTAATCAAAATTATCATGACTCTAAAGCCTTTAAAAACGTTGTTTTTTTGCAAACTGTCAGAAATTCCATCAGTATTGTCAGAATTTACACTTGCAATGAAGCTCTATTTCCTTAATTTGGCTCCTCGAAAAGTTTTTATAAATCTATATATCTAATAATATGAGAAACATGAAAAGAAAAAATGTTTTAAAAAAGGGCTCCTTTCTATTAGAGAGTTGTTCCCTGAGAAAAACATGGTTTGCTTATGGCCTTTCTTTTGGGTTAGCTGCTTTGCCACTATCGGGAAGAGCAGAAGTTACAGCACAAAGACAAGGTGTCTCCATTGAGCAATCAGTGAATCAGAGTAGGAAAATCAGCGGACATATTGCCGACCAGAATGGTGAAACATTAATAGGTGTGTCTGTTGCGCAAAAAGGTACCTCGAACGGTGTTATAACCGATTTGGATGGTAACTTTACATTGAATGTGCCTGTTAATGCTGTGCTGACAGTTTCGTATGTGGGCTATAAACCACAGGAAATAAAGGTTGGTAACCAGCAGAAATTATCGATTAAACTGGAAGCGGACAACAAACTGCTTGATGAAGTGGTTGTGGTGGGTTACGGTGTTGTGAAGAAAGCCGACCTGACAGGATCTGTGGGAAGTGTAAAGTCGGAAAATATTTCGGCAAAGGGGGCCACTTCGTTAATGGAAAGTTTACAGGGACAGGTAGCCGGTGTGAACATTTCTCAGAGTTCGAGCCGTGCAGGTGACGGGTTCAGTATTCAGATCCGCGGTAAGAGTTCACTGAACGGCGGCGATCCGCTGTATGTGATTGACGGGGTGGTTTGTGATAACATGAACTTTCTGAACCCAATGGATATTGAAAAGGTAGACATTCTGAAGGATGCCTCTTCCACAGCTATCTATGGTTCGCGTGCTACGAATGGTGTGGTAATGATCACTACGAAAAAAGGAGATACCAACACTACAAAAGCTACAGTGAGCTATGATGGATATTATGGCGTGAAGACAAAAGCCAATATGCCCGATTTTATGAATGGGGATCAGTTTATGAATTTTCGTTTCTCTCGCTATCTGACATCAGCACTGGATAATGCTACCGGACTTACAACGTGGGACATGTCTGCTTCAAATCTTGCCAATTTCTGGGGAGGAGACAGTCAGGTGGTTAAGGATATGTATCTGAATAAAAAATATACCAACTGGTTTGATCAGGTGACCCGTGATGGATCACAACAGAATCATTTCCTCAATATATCAGGAAACGCAAAGGACATTACTTATCATGTGGGACTGGGTTACCAGAACGAAAAGGGTATTTTATATGATGCTTACGAACGATGGAATTTGAAAGGGGCATTGGAACATAAAATATCTGATAAGTTATTGGTTGGCTTTTCTACCAATCTGGCTACTTCAATGAAGAATAACGGTAGTCAGAACTCCGTACTGTCCGGATTCCGCATGACTCCCAACATGCCTTGTTATTACTGGGAAGGCGATAATGCCGGTCAGCTTATTTATCAGCCGGGAAAAGATGCGGTAGTGTATCCTAATGGCGGTGGTCCGACTTCTAACATCAACCCGGTGATAGATCGAAATAATTCAAAAGACGATACACGCTATTATGACATGATGGCAAATATGTATTTGCAGTATAGTCCGGTGAAAGACCTTATCTTCAAAACAACCTTCTCACCTATGTATTCAAAGAATACTCGTGGTACTTTCTACGGAACATCGACTCAGCTTCGTCAGGGAAAGACTAATATGGCTGAGAAGTATAACAATGATGTATTTTCATATACATGGGATACTCAAGCTAACTATATGAAAACCATTGGCGACCACAGCTTCAATGCATTGGCTTTGTTCAGCGTTTACCAGCAGAAAGCTGAAGGCGATTATATAAATGTGGTGGATATGCCTTTTGATGTGGATTGGTACAACCTGGGCTCGGGTACAGTGCAGGACAAATGGAGCTATTATAATAAGATTTCGATGCTTTCGTATGTAGGACGTATTAATTATGCTTACAAAGGAAGATATATGGTGACTGTGTCTTCACGTTGGGATGGCAGCTCCAAGTTCCAGCAAAACAACCGTTGGGGAATGTTTCCATCTGCGGCTTTGGCATGGCGTATTTCTGATGAGAAATTTATGGAGAGTGCCGGCAAATGGCTGAGTAATCTGAAGATTCGTGCCAGCTTTGGTATAACCGGAAATAATGCTGGGGTGGGACCGTATGACACACAGGCTTTGGCAAACGTAAAAAACTACTATAACTTTGGTTCGAATGTAGCCAATGGATATGGTTACACAATGACCAATGCAAACCTTACCTGGGAAAAAACAACAGAGTTTAACTTCGGTTTTGATTTTGGATTGCTGAAAAACAGAATTAATGGTTCTGTGGATATATACAATAAAGACTCCAAAGATCTGTTAATGAAAATGGATACCCCTTACGAATTGGGATCAAACACCGGTTCGATAGTAAACAATGTAGGGAAGGTTAATAACAAAGGTATAGAGGTGCAACTGAATACGCTGAATGTACAGACTAAGAGCTGGAGATGGGAGACTAATTTCTCATTTGCACGAAACATTAACAAGATTGAAGAACTGAATGATGCAAAAGAAGACCTTGTGGGTAACAGCTGGTTTATAGGTCATCCGATTGATGTTGTTTACGGATACAAATACACCGGAATATGTACCCGTGAAGAGGCACAAGCTTATGCTAAAGATGTTAACATGAAGACGAAATTCTTTGAAGGAGAAATGAAAATTTTCGATAAAGATGGTAATGGTACGATAAATGCCGATGATAAGATGATTATAGGGCACTGTGCTCCAACATGGACTGGTAGCATTGCTTCAAATCTTTCTTATAAAAATCTGGATTTTTCCATTAGTATATACGCTAGTCAGGGTGGTAAGGTATACTCTTCGTTCATGAATGAGTTCCTTGATTACGGACAACGCGGTATGATGCGTATGAATATGGATTTCTATATTCCTGAAGGTGCTCCGATATTGGGAGAAGACGGCAAGATTGCTTATCAGGACAAAACACACTATGGAAAATATCCTTTCCCTACGAATGGAACGAATGGTAAAGGAGGCGGCGCATATTGGTCGGGTGGTTCACAAAACTTTGTTGATAACTCTTTTGTAAAGGTTAAGAATATAACAGTGGGATATACTTTCCCTAAAAAGTGGATGTCAAAGATACATGTGTCTAATTTGAGAATTTATGCAAATATATTGAATCCGTTTGTATTTACTAATTATGAAGGATTTGATCCCGAATGGGCTAGTGCAAATATTGGTGATGGTACTAATGGCGTGAGCTCAAGAACTTATCAGTTTGGTGTAAATCTAAAATTCTAAAAAGTAACAATGATGAAAAAGAAATATTTTATAGTAGGCTTACTTGCCTTGTCAACTCTTACCGGTTGCTCTGATTTTCTTGATCAGGATAACAGATCAAATGTTGCATCAGCTCAGTTCTATGCTACTACAGGCGGTTTTGCCAGCTTAACCAACAGTGCGTATTCTTCTTTGCGCAGTTTATATAACTCATCACCACTATTGTTTGTGGCCGGTACCGATTTATATGCAGATGGAAAATCACAGGGAGTGGTTTTAAGTCAGTATACCTTTACTGCCGATGAATGGAATATAAGAAACTTCTATGTGAATTGCTATAAGGGAATTCAACTGGCCAACAGTGTGATAGCTTATGGTGATAAAACGGCAGATTCGGGGGTACGCTTACAATATATAGACGAGGCACGGTTTTTACGTGCATGGTACTATTTTCAGCTTGTTCAGCAGTATGGACCGGTGGCTTTGAATACGAAGATGTTTGATTATGCCGAAATGAGTCATGCCCGTGCAAGCCTTTCGAATATGTATAAATTCATTATTGATGAATTTACTTATCTTATATCCTCAGATTCTCATTTGATGGATCGTTCAAAATCGGGTGTGGGACATGCCAACAAACGTGCTGCTGCTTTTTATCTGTCTAAAGCTTACCTTACCCGCGGATGGCTTGATGGTACCGGTTATGAAGCACAGGAAGAGAAAGTGGCTCAGAGTACAGATTTTGAAAATGCAGCCAAATATGCGTTGCAGGCTATAAACAGTGAAACTCCGTCTCTTTCCATTGAAAGTGCATTCAATATAGCGAATGAAGAGAATAACGAGATTTTCTGGAGTATACAGTTTAGCGCTGCATCTGTTTCAAATCCTTCATCAAACGGTTCTTACCAGCAGTCTCAGTTCGGCTCTTATCTGGGTGGATCTGAAAAGCCAAGAAATAAATCTATTGATGGAAACTTTGCGCCATCTTTGAGGTTACAGCAAATGTATACCCGTGGTGATGCTCGTCTGGAACAGACTTTTATGCTTGAGTTCCATCAGGCTTATTTTGATTACTATTCAGCTTCTACTACTTCGCCTATTGTTTATTACTATGCTCCGGCATGGGCTACGGATGCTGATATTGCAGCATGGAAGGCTGATGATCCGTATGGCATCAAGAAGAATACCCTGGTTAGTAAAACAATAGCCGATGGTGGCATTGCTCCTTCGAACGGGAAACCTGCTACGTACAAAGACCGTCGTTCACAGGATTATGGTAATGCCTGTATCAAGAAGTTTGACGACTATACCGATGCTTCTATTGCCAACCGTAGTACGGCATGTAGCATGCACGATGTGGTGGTGGCTCGTTTAGGTGAAGCTTATCTGATTGCAGCAGAGGCTTATCTGCAAATGGGGGATACAGAGAAAGCGGCTCAGATGATTAACAAACTTCGTCAGCGTCCGGGGACCATCCGTGCGGGATATACCACCCAGATGACTGTGGATAAATCACAGGTAAACATTGACTTTATTCTGGATGAACGTGCACGTGAATTAGCCGGTGAATATGTACGCTGGACCGACCTTAAACGTACACATAAGCTGGTTGAATATGCAACCAAATATAATGAGGATGGTATTCAGGAAGCTAATATGAAAGGACCTGACGGTAAGTACAAGATTCTGCGTCCGATACCTCAGGCTGCTATTGATTTGAATCAGGCAAATGTACAACAAAACCCGGGATATTAATTGATGAGAAAATATCTGTTAATTATTCTGTGTTTCATAGTTAAAACAGATGTTCTGTTTGCCCAGGATTGCTCCAACCGATGGGGCGATCAGGGCAACGGAACATACATCAATCCGATTCTGAATGCTGACTATTCCGACCCTGATGTGATTAGAGTGGGCGGGAAGTATTACATGGTGGCATCTGATTTCCATTTTATGGGTATGCAGGTGCTTGAATCAGAGGATATGGTAAACTGGAAGCTTATTTCTCAGGTGTATAAACGACTTGACTTCCCCGGATTTGATACCAACAGTCAGTATGCCGGTGGATCGTGGGCTCCTTCAATCAGGTATCACGACGGATATTTCCGGATATTTTTCTGTACCCCCAAAGAGGGACTGTTCATGACAAAGTCCAAAGATGCAGCCGGCCCGTGGAGCCCGCTTATCAATGTGGTGCATGTTGAGAAGTGGGAAGATCCGTGTCCTTTCTGGGATGAAGACGGACAGGCATACCTGGGACGCAGTAAACACGGTGCAGGACCTATCATTATTCATAAGATGAGTGCGGATGGCACACGTTTGCTTGATGAGGGCAAGGTGGTTTATACCGGTCCGGTAGCTGAAGGTACAAAGATTCATAAGCTAAACGGATATTATTACATCAGCATCCCTGAAGGGGGTGTGGAGAAGGGATGGCAAACTGTTTTGCGATCAAAGAATATTTATGGTCCGTATGAGAGAAAAGTGGTGCTGGAACAAGGTACAACGGCGGTTAATGGTCCGCATCAGGGAGCCATGGTGGATACGCCTCAGGGCGAATGGTTCTTTTTTCACTTCCAGCATTGTAACCCGATAGGAAGGGTGGTACATCTGGAACCGATGTACTGGAAGGACAACTGGCCGGTTGTGGGAGTAGACATTGACGGCAACGGAGTAGGTGAACCCGTTAAGACATGGAAGAAACCAAATGTGGGAAAGAAGGTTGCTGTTACGGTTCCACGGACGAGTGATGATTTTTCTTCACCGGTATTATCTCTTCAATGGCAATTTAACCACAACCCCGTTGACGATGCATGGTCGCTTACCGATAAGAAAGGCATGCTTACGCTGAAGGCCTTGAAAGCCGAGAATTTTATGCTTGCCAGAAATACGATTACCCAGAAGAGTATGGGGTATATGGGGATGGTGATAACCGAACTTGATTATAGTGCAATGGAAGATGGACAGCGTTGCGGACTTGCTTGTATAGGAAAAGAAAATGTGTTATTGGGCATTTACATGCTGAACGGAGAAAAGTGGATTTACGAGGAAAGTAACAATCAGGTGACCCCGGTTTTAAAATTAACCTCCGGCAAAAAGATTTACCTGTATCTGCAACTGAATGCCATAGATAATGCTTATCAGTTTGCCTATAGTCTGGATAATAAGCATTTCCATTTATACGGGAACGTTTTTAGTATGAAATTCGGATACTGGAAAGGAGTACGTGTGGGATTGTATTGTTATAACACCTTGTCCGATAAAGGAAAAACTGCGTTTAATTGGTTTGATTACCGGCACGATGGTCCTACATGTAAAAAACAATAATGTTATATTGATAAATTAGTTTTATAAATTTATGAAAATCTCAGAATATGCTTTATTACTGCTTGTTGTTTGCATGACAGCTTGTGTTAAAGCTCCGAAGCAACTTACAGTGCCGGAAAGAATTATTGAAAATATTGCAAAGACATCTTTCCCGGAAAGAAGCATGAAATTTGTATGCCGTGGAGATAGTAATGTTTGCAGGCAGCTGCAACAGTTTATAGATTCCTGTTCGCGGAGCGGAGGCGGAAAGGTGGTAGTTGAAAAAGGTACATATAAGATAAATGGTTCGATTGTGCTGAAGCCGGATGTGAACCTGCATCTGGAAGAGGGGGCTTGTCTGCTGTTCAGCGGAAAGGCTGCCGACTATCTGCCGGTGGTGCTGACACGTTGGGAGGGTACGGAACTATACGGTCATTCACCTATGATTTATGCGTATCATGCCAATAACATAGCTATTACAGGAAAAGGTGTTATCGATGCGCAAGGCGGACTGGAATTTGCTGCATGGAGCGAGAAAGAGATAAAAGACCGTGACCGCCTCAGAGAAATGGGCAGCAAAATGATTCCTGTGCAGAAACGGATATTTGGAGAGGGTACTTTATTGCGTCCTTCCTGTATCCAGTTTCTGGGATGTTCGAGGATTCTGGTTGACGGGGTTATCGTTAAGAATTCTCCTTTCTGGACTATTCACCCGGTGTATTGCGACAATGTAATTGTGAGAGGTGTGACTATTGACAGTCATTTCCCGAATAATGATGGTTGCGACCCTGAATCGACAACGAACGTACTGATTGAAAATTGTACATTCAGGACTGGTGATGATGCCGTGGCCATAAAGTCTGGTCGTGACAGGGATGGAAGAGAAATAGGACGTTCCTCGAAAAACATTGTGATACGCAACTGTATATTCAATTCGGAATGTAACGGCCTTTGCATAGGCAGTGAGATGTCTGGCGGAGTGGAGAATGTATATATGAGCGGGATAAAGATAGGGACGGTGAAGAATGCCATCTATTTTAAGTCGAACAAAGACCGTGGTGGGTATATACGAAATGTGTTTGTGGATCATATAACTGTGGAGCGGGTAAAAGGAGCCATTCTAAGGTTTGAAACGAATTACTTCGGATTTAGAGGAGGGAACTTTCCTTCAACCTATGAACATTTTGAAATAAGTGATGTGAAGGCAAATGTTGCTGATAACTATGCTGTTTATATTGACGGCTTGAAAGGTGCGGAAATACACGATATTAAGGTGAGCAACTTCCATGTGAAGCGTGCTAAAAACGGGTACTATCTGTTTAATACACGCGATGTGACTTTCGAAAATTCATCAATCAATAACATACCAGTTCCGAAAGAACCTGAAGAGAGCTTGAAGAGAATATCGTTGGATGTTTATTAATTTGTTCTTTTCCCTTGACGGAAAAGAACAAAAAGGTCAAGACTGCATATTCTCTGCTACTCCGTGAAATGGTTCCGCTAAAAAAAATGAAACTCGCTTCGCTCAAAACAGCATTTTCTTTTTTACGCTCCACCATTTCACTCTGTTTAACGCTACGAATATGAGGTCGGTCTTTGGATTTTTCTGCTTTGGTGGTGTTTGGCGGCTGGGGATTGCCTTTGCTTTGCTCGGCTGCACTTTGTGCAGTTTTTGGGAATGGTTAAGCTTTTCTTCGCTCGCTTTTTGTTTACTCGGCTTTGCCATCGTTGGTTGTGCTTTGGACTAGTTAGCCTTTGCTTCGCTCGGCTGTTGTGCTTGGCTTCGCCTTCGCCGTTGCTGTTGGGGGAGGAACGCTTGGCTTCGCCTTTGCTTGGTGATTCCTGGGGCGGCAGGGTTTGAATTTGAAACTTGCTGCCGCCTTAGATATTGGTGATTTTAGAATGGAAGGATTTGGAATAACATTCTTAGTGAGGCTTTGATGTTTTGTACCGGGGTTCTCTTTATGGGGGCGATAAGGAGTGGCGGTTTTGGCTTATCTTCTTCCAATGGATTTGTTTCTATTATTTGCTCATTGACAATGCGGTAGACAAAGTTATGAGCTTTGAAACAGGCATTTAGTTGATTGGTAAACCAGAGATACTCTTTTTCATTTTGTTCTTTGAGATAGGCTATGATCTTTTCAATGTAATCGAATTTTTCATACCATAAATTGTTCGGACTTTCAATATACTCAAGGGAAACAGTATGGAATTCTTTTGTGATATTCCCAAAATCCTTTAAACGCCTGTTGAAAACTTTGTACCACATGTTTTTCTCTAAGTTATAAAATAACACGTAGTTTCTGCCTTGCAAAAGATCTATGCTATTGCATATGGCAGTTGTTAATTCCGGAGTTATTTTTTCCCGGAGGTATATTCTTCTTGGAATAATATACCCATTTCTTTCAGAAAAATTGCTCATGATGTAATTTATAATAGTAGTATTTTTTTAGACTAAAGTCTACACAAATATATGATTAAATTTAGTTAACTACTGCGGTAATTAACTAAAATTGTGCAAAATTTAACTATTTTGTATTGTAAATCAAATTTATAAAGATAGAAGTTCGTGTTTTTGCCTCTAGATGCTACAAAATAGTTACTTAATAGTTGTTTTTATTTATATGATATGTTATTTTATTTCGTTTTTTAGTGTATTTACTAAGAAATTAATGTTAATTTTATGGAAGGAAATATTTCTGAATTTCGGGTGAAGGCTTATGGAAAGGCGAACTTGAAGCTGTTTTATAATCCTGGTATGTGTACCCGGTATTTTCCTTTTAGAGAGAAAACTGCTCCTTTTGTGGAGGGATGGTTCTGTTTTACAGTTTTTGCTACTACTTACGCAATTTTACCTTGCTTTATTTGGCATCGCCTTCTTTATTCTTCCTTAGAACATGCATTTGCACCAGATACAGAGTGTGTCCGAAGTGTTTCTAAGTAAGAAAGTTGAGCGAGCGAAGCAAAGCTACCTGCTCTAAAGCACTACTAACGATGGTAAAGCCGAGTGAACACCAGCAGGATCGGCCTCATATTCGTAGCGTAAAGCGTAGAGATGTAGTGAAGCGTTAAAAAGAAATTTAGAAAAAACATACAAAAGAATAAGTGATGGCAGGCAACAATTGCAGAGATAATTTATTCTTCAATAATGACCCATGTGACTAGAGCAATAAGAGAAACTCCTATAATTGTAGCTGCTCCAAACATAAAATACTTCTCTAATTTTTCGTGTTCCTTGTTGATAAATCCGTTGTTGTCGTATCTGTAAATCCACTTCTTAAACTTTGTCATTGTATGTAATAAGTTGTAATATAGTCTATTATAAGTGTGCAAAGGTAGAATCGTTTTTTCTCTTAGGCAAGAAAATATAGCTGTTTAACATGATTTATAAAACAGGAGAAGATCTATTAACTAAAAAAAGTTGCGTTAGTTAACTTAATTTTTTTTATTAGGCCTTTAAGCTTTATATCCAGCACTAAAACTAGCTCCAGCCAAAATAAAATATCAATTGCTAAAAGTATGTTGACATTTACCTTGTTTGAAAGAAAAACATTGAGTACAATCATAAGACTGGTGCAAATTATGAGGCTGACCATTGCCATGGAGTGAGAAATACCTGCATCTATCAGTTTGTGGTGAATGTGTCTTCTGTCCGGTTGGAAAAAGGGTCTACCCCTGTAGGCACGCACTAGTATTACTCTTAGCCCATCAAACAGAGGGATGAAGAGGATTGACAATACAATAATAAAGGGCGAACGAAAAGAAGCGTAACTATTAGGGATATTCATGGCGAAGTGTATTGCCAGATAGGATATCATGAATCCCAGAGTGAGTGAACCTGTACTTCCAATAAAGACCTTGTGTGAAGTATTGAATACGTTATAATAGAAGAATGGAACAAGAATTCCTGATAGAATGGTACAAATAAGTGAATAAAATAGCATGCCTTTTACCAGGAATAAGATACCTAACGATACACATGCTACACCCAACAAGCCTGATGCCAGTCCGTCGGCTATGTCGATTATTTTGATGATGTTCATAATGACGATGCTCAATAGTATGGTAAAAGGAATTCCAGCCCATGGAGCAAGGTTTCTGATGTTGAATAGTCCGTAAAGATTATTAATGTACAATCCGCTCCAAACCATTATTGCTGCAGCTATAAACTGAAATAATATTTTGTATCTTTTGCGTATGCCTGAAATGTCATCTTTAATGCCAACACCCAGAAGTAGCAAATTCCCTGTTAGCAGTCTCAATAATTCTTTTGCGGAAGGAAGATTATTTGAAATGGCGTATTGTGATGCTGTGTTTGAATAGGCTAGTATGCAAATAGAAAAGACAAATAATGATATTGGAAAGAAAGAGGCTCCGGCGAGTTTTAGTTTTGAGTGGCTGCGTGATGTCTGGGTGATTACCAAAACGATTGTTTCCAATGCAGCGGCGAGCAGCAGAGAAAAAAGAAGTACAGCTATACATACAAATTTGTCGTTTGTCATTCTTTATGGTCTTTATAATATTAAACAACTAATAGACTGTAAACATAATAATAATTTTTTATAAAATGAATTTTAAAAGAGTAATATATATCATTTATTTACACCAGATACAGAGTGTATCCAAAGTACTTCTAAGTAAGAAAATTGAGAGAGCGAAGCAAAGCAAAGGCTACCTGCTCCAGAGCACCACTAACGATGGCAAAGCCGAGTGAACAAAAGCAGGACCGACCTCATATTCGTAGCGAGTTTCATTTTCTTTAGCGGAACGGAAGAACGGAGTAGCGGAGAATATGCAGCCTTGACCGTTCTTTTCTTTTCCGTCAAGGGAAGAGAAAAGAAACGATATTTTTTTATTCTTTTAAATAATTGAAAAGTAGCAAGTTATATATTTCACTGAAAAAAAGTTTAAGAGAAGTATTGCACGGTAAAATAAAATATTTACCTTTGCGCCCGGAAAAACGTTATGAGAATGGTTTTCTGCAACAATTGCCTCTTTAGCTCAGTTGGCCAGAGCACGTGATTTGTAATCTCGGGGTCGTTGGTTCGAATCCGACAAGAGGCTCAGAAAGTGAAGCGCTTCAATCAATGATTGAGGCGCTTTTTTTATATTATGCCTCTGCCTCAATATCTGATAATGAACCATTTTGTTCATTTATTTGTTCTTCTCAAAACAGATACCACAAAAATGGAACGAAATGATCATTGTTAATGCTGATGATTTTGGGATGTTGCCAGAGGTGACAGCAGCTATTGATAGCTGTATAAACAGGAGGATTGTTTCATCAACAACGCTTATGGCCAATATGCCAGCTTTTGAAATGGCAGTGGAGCTGGCTTTCAAAAACGGATATGAGAACAGGGTGGGTATTCACTTTAATCTGACGTTGGGGAAGCCTCTCTCTCGGAGTATCCTTTCTTGTCCCAGGTTATGTGATGAAGAGAACTATTTTATTTATAAAAGAAATTTTGTTCTTTTCAGATGGTCTGAAATAAAAGCTATCAGAGAAGAACTGAGTGCCCAGATTGAAAGAATACGAGAGGTGGGTATTCCTATTTCTCACTTTGACTCTCATCACCATATTCACACTGAATTTTTTCTTTTTCTGATAATCTGTGATGTATTGAAAAAATATGGCATCAGGAAAGTACGGATATCTAATAACATGGATGTGGGCAAGGGAGGTCTTCGCTGTTTGTTAAAAAAAGTATATAAATTGTTTTTTAACCGTATGTTGCGTGTCATGGGATTTAAAACAACCCGTTTTATGGGCGATTACAATGCTTCTGTTGATCATATTTCTGCTTATGGAGATTGTGATATTGAACTGATGTGTCATCCTGTTGAGATGAATGGGCTGATGATGGATAAATTCAAAAAAGAACCTTTAAAGCAGCATGTGTTGCAGTTGCAGCCGTATATGAATCTTTAAATATAACAGTAGCTTAACATGATTGTTATGGAAAAAATAAAAATTGCAGTAATTGGTTTGGGCTACGTGGGGCTGCCGCTTGCCCGACTGTTCTCCACAAAATTCAGCACTATAGGTTTTGACAGGAATAGTAAGCGGGTTGACGAAATTATGTCTGGGCACGACATAACGCATGAGGTAGATGATGAATTACTAAGTGGGGCTATTGTCAAGGGCTTTTATTGTACTACTGAATTGGAAAAGATAAGGGGTTGCAATGTGTATATTGTAGCTGTTCCCACTCCGGTGGATATAAATAACCATCCTGACCTTACTCCTCTTATAGGAGCAAGTGATGCTGTGGGACAGGTGATTTCCCGTGGAGACATAGTGATTTATGAATCGACAGTGTATCCGGGAGTGACGGAAGAAGATTGCCTGCCAGTAATTGAAAGGGTATCCGGACTGAAATTCAATGAAGATTTTTATGCGGGATATTCTCCTGAACGAATTAATCCAGGTGACAAGGAGCACACTGTGGAAAAGATAAAGAAGGTTACTTCGGGGTCTACTCCTGAGATTGCTACTTTTGTGGATGATTTGTATAATGCAGTATTGGTTAATGGTACTTACAAGGCTTCTTCCATACGGGTGGCTGAGGCATCGAAAATTATTGAAAATTCCCAGCGAGATGTAAACATTGCCTTTATGAATGAGCTGGCGAAAATTTTCAATGCCATGGGAATTGATACACAGGATGTGATTGAGGCGGCAGCAACAAAATGGAATTTTATAAAGATGAAGCCTGGCTTGGTTGGTGGACATTGCATAAGTGTTGATCCTTACTACCTTATTCAGAAGGCACAGGTGTATGGGGTGATGCCCCGGATTATGACAGAGGCCAGAAGGCTTAACGACGGAATGGGCGAGTATATAGTGAATCAGGTGCTGAAGCTGATGAATAAGAAAGGGGTAATGGTGAAGGATGCGGATGTTCTGATACTAGGAGTGACCTTTAAGGAGAATTGTCCTGATATACGCAACACAAGGATAGTGGATGTTTATCATACCTTACAGCAGTATACAGGAAATATTACGGTAGTGGACCCGTGGGCCGATGAAGCTTCTTTGGAGAAAGCGTATGGCATACGTGTGAATGGGATAAACCCAATGAAGATTGACAGAAAATTTGATGTTGTGATTCTGGGAGTGGCTCATAATGAATTTAAGGGACTAAATGTGAGAAATCTGCTGAAAGGTGATAATAGGGTGGTGTATGATGTAAAGGGTGTTTTGCCCCTTGATCAGATTGACGGAAGATTATAATTAATTTCTGCTGATATTTTATAAATGAAACTTCTATATCGTGTCTTTTTTCGCTGCATGCTGCTATTGATAATGACGTATGTGGCAACAGGATGTTCGGCTCCGGATGACCCTGATCCAGTTCCTGTAACTAAGGATACGATTAGGGTATTGGCTATTGGGAACAGTTTTTCAGAGGATGCACTTCAATATGTGTACGATCTTGCCGGAGCAAGTGACCGTGATGTAATTCTGGGCAACTTGTTCTATGGTAATTGCTCACTGGCTCAGCACTGGTTGTTCATCAAGCAAAAGTCAGCGGTATATGATTACCAGAAGAATGAAAATGGAGCATTTTCTCACAATTATAACTCGACTCTACAGAAAGGACTTACTGACGAGAAGTGGGATGTGATTACCATACAGCAATATTCAGCTTATTCGGGTATGATTGATACTTATTTTCCTTATTTGGACAGTATTGTTGCTTACGTGAAGCAGAATGCCACAAATGCAGGAATGAAACTGGCTTTGCATCAGACATGGGCCTATCCTGCTTATAGCACACTCAAAGATTTTGAAAATTATGGTAACAATCAGTTGGTGATGTACGGACAAATTGTGACTGTGGTAAAAGAGGTTGCAGCCAGGCAGGGGATAATTCTGATTATTCCTTCGGGCACCGCCATTCAGAATGCAAGAAGCTATTTTGGGGATACATTGAACCGTGATGGATCGCATCTTACTAATTCGCTGGGCAGATACATAGCTTCGTGTACATGGTTTGAATCATTAACGGGTGTAAGCTCTGTAGGCAATTCTTTCAGACCGCTAGGTGTTTCCTATACAGATGCATCGGTAGCACAGGTGGCTGCTCATAGTGCTATACTGAAACCTGATGAAGTGACCAACATAAGTGGTTTGTGATTTATTCAGAAGTAGAGGATAGGTTGGTCTCAAATTCTGATATTGGTTTGGGGGCTACTTTAATAAGATCTTTCTGGCAAACAAACCAGGGTAGATACCTGATAAGTAATTTTACTGCAGGTATTGAAATCAACACTACCAGAGCAAAGATTGTGGCCGACAACAGCCAGGGGTTTGTTATGAATGTGAGATGATCTTTTAACACGATAATAATAATGCAGTGTATGCCAAGGATGATGACACTGTAACGTCCCAGAAATGAAACAACCGGAATGCGTACTGCCAGCTTGGATAACAATAGCACGAAAGATGTGCCACTCATGGCCGACACATAGTATGACAGATAGCTGATTTTATGAAGCGGACCAGCCAGAAAATAAACGAGGACAGCGAATAGAATAAGCAGTATAGGGATATACTTGTCTGCTTTGTTTGGCATAAGGACACTGGTCTCTTTTCTGAGAAAATAGCCTGTGTAATAGAAAGGCAGGCATGCCATGCTTGAATCGATCCAAAGAGGAAGGTTTATATGGAAACTCTGCAAATAATATCCTGTGAAACCTGTGAGAAGGCAGATGCCGGCAATGATGCCTTCCTTGTACCATTTGTTAAGTGGCAGCTTATCTGCCAGACTGATTATGAGGTAGAACATAACCGAGGTTTCGAAAAGAGAGACGAGAAACCATAGTGGAATATTTATGTAGATAGTTTTAGTAAGAAACCCTTCGGCTATTCGTTGTGGCATCATTGTTATGTAATTAATATGCCCGGATATGCCCCACAGACAACTAAAAATGAGGTAGGTGAGGGTGAGGAAAAAGATGAAAGGCACTACTAATTTATTGACTTTTCTGAGAATGAAGTTTATAAATCCTGAATATTTTTTGAAAAAGAGACCTGAAAGAACAAAGTACAGGGGTACACGGAAGCATGTGAGCATACGGTAGCCTTCGGTCTGATTGATGGGACTCTGAATGTGGTGCAGGATGATAAGCAATATGCATATTCCTTTTGCCAGATCAATGTAGTTTATTCTTTGATTCATACACGGATAATAAGCGGGAGATATAACAATTTTGTTGCTCCTTTTTTATGTGAAACAAAGTAGTGACCTGATTGGTTTATTTTTCTGTGAGATATTTGTGAATAGATAAAGCCGGAAAATAAAACAAGGGATGGCAATAAGGCCATCCCTTGTTTAGCAAAAAATGCATGTTTATGTCTTGATTATTGTGTTTTGGTCACTTTTACCCAGTCAACCTCCATATATCCTGGCAATTGAGTGTCGTCTATTGCTCCGGGCCATGTGTTGGCTCCACCTAGTGAGAAATTAAGGATAAGGTAAAATGGTTTATTGAAAGGCCATTGCATAACGGTTGATTCGTTAGACAAATGCAGATTGGGATAACTTGCTATAAGCTTCCCGTTAATATAGAATTCGATCTTTTCTGATGTCCAGTTTGTGCAGTAGGTGTTATAGCCGTTTACAATAAACGGGCTCATAAACTGATAATTAGGAGTGTAGTTGCGCAAGTTTTCAATGTAGTTTGAATGAATGGTCATGTATGCATTGCTTTCGTTGCTAACTTCTTCCATAATGTCAACCTCTCCGTCTTTGGGCCATCCGTTTGATTGGTTTACAGGCATCATCCATATACCGGGCCATCCGCCCTGAACCGATTTGAAGCGGGCTCTGACTTCAACCTTTCCGTAAGTAAACTCGACTTTCCCCAAAGTGCGTACACCTCCGCATTGGTATACTCCGTTCACCTTTTCCGCTGTGAGGATAAGGTTGCTGTTTTTTACATAGGCCTGGTTATTGCTTCCTGAAAGGTAGCGAGCCCAGTTTACTGTGGAAATAGGAGTGCATAGTGACCATTTGCTTGCATCTGGCAGCCCGTTAGTCTGATCAAAATTATCTTCAAAGATGATGCTTGAGCTTGTGGTACTTGTACTTGTAGTAGTAGTTGTTGTTGTTGTTTTAGTTGTGTCAAGAGGTATCGTTGTTACGCGATTTTTCTTAGCTCTTGCTTCGATTTGTGACATGGTTTGAATGTCATCGCCGGCATAGCTATCAGTACAGGCTGTATTAACAGCAATTATTGAAAGTAAGAATAAAAACAGAACGTTTAATTTTGATTTCATAATTTAATTAATAAATGGATGTGTTTAATTTTAGTTATGTGTATTTTGAAACCTTTACCCAGTCAACTTCCATAGATCCCGGTAGCTGAGTGTCATCAATTGTTCCCGGCCAGGTGTTTGCTCCACCTAGGGCAAAGTTAAGAATAATATAGAATGGTCTGTTGAATGGCCATTGTTTAACAGTTGATTCGTCTGCAAGGTGAAGATTTGGGTAACTGTAAATCCGGTTGTCATTAATATAGAAATCAATTCTTTCCGGAGTCCAGTTTATGGCATAGGTATTGAAACTGTTCACAGTGTAGGGCGAGATGAACTGACGGATAGGGTCAAAATGTTTCAGGTTATTGATATAATTTGAATGAAGTGTTTGGTAAGCATTTTTTTCATTGCTGACTTCTTCCATAATGTCAATTTCTCCTTCCATGGGCCATCCGTTGGTCTGGTTAACGGGCATCATCCAGATAGCTGGCCATCCCCCCTGCACGGATTTGAATCGGGCTCTGACCTCTACTTTTCCATACGTGAATTCTACTTTCCCAAGAGTGCGTATGCCACCGCACTTATAGGTTCCGTTTACTTTTTCCGCGGTGAGGACAAGCGATCCGTTTTTTACGAATGCCTGATCGTTGCTGCCTGAAAGATATCTGGCCCAGTTGACACTGGATGCTGGCGCGCACAATGACCATTTAGTTTGATCGGGTAAACCGGTGGTTTGGTCAAAATTATCCAGAAAAATAACATCAGAGGTAGTCTTGGTGTTATCTGTCGTACTGCCCGTTGTACCTGTTGTTGTGCTGACTGTTGTCGTGTCTGTAATTTGTATATTCTCGGCGGTATCTCCTGTTATTGAATTGTCGCCGCAACTGCTGCCAATGAGTCCTGTAAAGACGATTAACAACAGACATTTAAAAAATTTCCTCATAAGTCTGATTAACAATAATTAATTTAAATACGCATGATAATAAAGAATTTTGGTTCCCGCAAAGTTATGGAAAAAAAGATCAGATAAAATGTAATGCAGTATATAAATTAGTGATTATTAGGACTTTTAGCATTTATGTATAGAGTATTAAATTAATTGTTTCGTGACTTTATTTTACTCCACATTATTAATAATATTATATATTATTAATAATACAGGCAAAATGGCAAGCTAAAACTATTACATTTTACGAAAACCTTCTGTTAATTTGAAAATGAAAAGAAACACTTTAGTTGATAAACTATTTCTCTGATTATTTGTTATTTAAATGTAGAGTTGTGTCTATAGGTGAAGTTGTTCTTCTTTAAATCTTAAAAATATGAAGATAAATGCTGTTTGCAAACGCATATTTATTTTGATATGCCTGTTTTATGGATTTGAACTGAATGCACAGGAGGTGAAACTCACTTTGAATGTTACGCCCGGTAACCTGGAAAGTTTATTGGGCAGTCAGCAGAGTGTTGTTACCGATCTGACTCTTACGGGATCAATCAATGCCAGTGATGTGGGGGGAATACGCAGATCGCCCTTGTTGTCTAAGTTGAATCTGGCCAATGTGAACTTGGTGGCAGGAGGTAGTTTTTATGTGAATCAAGTGATTACGGTGACGGACAATCATATTCCAGATTATATGTTCTTTAATCTGGGAAACCTTATATCAGTAGTTCTTCCAAACTCGGTTATAAGTATAGGTGACCAGGCATTTCAGGAATGTACAGCACTTACTTCAGTGACCATTGGCAGTAAGGTCACTTCAATTGGCTTTTTTGCATTTGGTAACTGCTCTGAACTGACTTCCATTACTTTACCTGAAAGTTTGCAGACAATAAGTAACCAGGCATTCTGGAGCTGCCAGAAGCTTTCTTCGATAACAATTCCCGCCTCAGTGACGTCGATAGGCAATGGAGTGTTTGCCATTTGCTCTGCTCTGAAATCTATCACTGTGGCGGATGCCAATAGTGTATATAGCTCTGTGAGCGGGGTCTTATTCAGCAAGGATAAATTGATGCTAATCACTTATCCGAACTCAAAATCAACTATTTATACCATACCTGATAATGTGACTTCTATTGGAGAATATGCCTTTGAAACGTGTTCGGGACTGGCTTCGGTTGTTATTGGTAATAATGTGACCACTATTGGTGAAGGAGCATTTTATAGTTGTACCGGACTAACTTCGGTTGTGATAGGCAGTAAGGTAACTTCCATAGGGAAGAATGTTTTTTATAACTGCAGCGCACTGAATTCTGTAGTGATTCCGAATAGTGTGACTTATATAGGATGGGATGCCTTTGGGTATTGTACAGCGATGCTGTCACTGAGTCTGGGAACAGGGATAACCACGATAGATATTTATGCATTTGACAGTTGTATTGGACTGAAAAGTATTACCATACCCTCTGGCGTGACTTCCATTGGTGACTGGGCTTTGTCTTATTGTACCAGTCTCACGGAAGTACATAGTAAGCCTAAAGCACCACCCACAGCAGCTTCGTCAACATTTTACGGAATTGATAATTATAACTGTAAACTCTATGTGCCTATTGGTTCATCGGCTGCATACAGAGGGGCTACAGGATGGAATGTTTTCAGGACGTTTATCGAAGAACCGGGAACGGCAATACCTTTGATCGGTGAATCGCCGTTGAAGGTATACACCGAGAATGATGCCGTTGTTATAAATGGTACTGCTTATGGTGATGAAATATTGGTATATAATATGCTGGGTGAACTCCTTTACCACAGCAAGGCTCAGAGTAATGTATCACGGATTGAACTGCCACTTCACAACATCTACGTGGTAAAGGTATTGGGTAAAACATTTAAGATTGTCTTATTATAAGACTGGAACCGGTAATCTATAGATCTTTACCCAGTCAATAAGCATTATGCCCGGGAGCTGTGAATCATCAATATCTCCGGGCCATGTGTTTTTACCTCCTAAGGTATAATTCAAGATGAGATAGAATGGTTTATTAAAAGGCCATTGCCTCATTGTTTCCTCATTGGACAGGTAGAGGTTGGGATAGGTTAATGTGATTAGACCATTGACTTTGAATATGATTTCTTGAGGATTCCATTCTACTAAATAGATATTAAATTCATTTTTTCGATATGAAACAGTGACACGTCGCAAAGGAAATTCATGATTCAGGATATTGATATAATAACTGTGTAATGTTTGATATACAAATCCGTCATTATTGATTTGCTCCATAATATCTATTTCACCTCCATAAGGCCAATCCTCAGTGGAATATGAGGGCATCATCCAGATGGCCGGCCATCCTCCCTTTGCTGTTTTGAATTTGGCTTTTACCTCTACTATGCCATATGTGAAATTGAATTTATTTCTTGTTTGGATACCTCCGGATTTGTACCCTTCTTTTGTTTTTTCTCCTTTCAGAATGAGCATTCCATTTTCAATGTATGCCTGGTCATAACTATCGGAAAGGTAAGAGGACCAGCTGGCTGCATCAGTATGTGGCGCCAATACCCATCTACTTTTATCTGGGATGTTTTCTTCCTGATTAAAATTGTCCTCAAAAACGAGCAAAGAGTCTTTGCCGGTAACCTGAGTTATTTCTGTATTTGTTATAGATATTAAAGTGGAGTCTTCACTGCAGTTGTAACCAATTGCTTTAGTCATCAAAAGCAGGGCCAGAAGTTTGATATTTATTCTCATAATGTGGCCTGAATTTGGTTAGGTAACAGAATAACTATATTTAAAATGATAACCATTTTCACCCGGAAAAGATTTCCATATTTAGTAAAATATTGATTATTAATATGTTATTTGTATAAAATTGCAGATTATTAATAACAAATCATTGTTTTAACTTAATGCTTTTGTCTTTTAATAAATATGCAATTTTTTTAAGAATAGAATCAACTTTTTAATTCGTTCATTTGTTGTAAAGAGTAAATATGTGTTTATTGTTTTTTTCATTTAAGATTGGCCTTATATTTTGAAAAATACATTCGTGTTGCTAGTTCTGTTAGTGACCACCTTTTTTATATAGATACATTAATAATGGAAAACTTTTTTGTTAATGCTTAAGCTATCAATTATTATTCCGGTTTATGATGTGGAGCAATATGTTGAAAAATGTATTGTGAGTTGTGCCGCACAGAATGTTTCTTTTCTATACGAAATTATTATTGTGAATGATGGCTCCAGAGACAGGAGTCTGGAGATTGCGGAAGAGGTGGCCGGGAGGTATAATAATATCTTTATCGTGTCTCAGTCTAATGCCGGATTGAGTGCGGCGCGTAACAAGGGACTGGCTTTGGCTAAAGGGGAGTATGTGTGGTTTGTTGATTCGGATGATTGGATTGATGATGGCTTTTTGGAAGGAATACTGGAAGAACTGAATGGTATTGATGTACTTGCGATGGGATACAGGAGAATTAAGAACAATAGAATTATAACAGTAGATGTTTGTTGCGAGGATGTGGATAATGGCAGGCAACTACTTACTGTTCCGATGGAAAAGTTGATTCTTCCGGCTCAGTTTTATATATATAAAAGATCTTTTCTGGAGACACATAAACTTCATTTTATGCAAGGGGTTTTTCATGAGGATATTGAGTTTACTCCAAGAATGTTGTATTATGCCCGAAACCTGAAAGTGAGTAAAATCAAGGCCTACAATTTATTACAGAGAGAGGGGTCGATTACACAGTCTGTTAATCCCAAAAAGGCTTTTGATCTGCTGAAAGTGGCTGCTAGTCTTTCCAGATTCTCAGCAGCGAAGGCTGAAGCTCCCTATAAAAGCCGTTTCTCTGATTTGGCCTCTCTGGCACTGAATATGGCATTGGGAATAAGCTTGATGATGGATACTGATGACAGCAGACGTTTTTCTGATTTTTTCTACGATAACAGGGAACTGATTGCTGAACTGAAGAAGAGTTCTGTAATAAAGTACAGGGTGGAGGGAAGGCTGTTTTCTTTGTTTCCAAAGAATTGTACAGAAATCTATTTTTTCATGATGAAAGTGAAGACGCTTTTTCATAAATGACGAATAAAATAAGAAAGTATGACTGGTAAAAAGATATGCTGCATATTTAATGGTGCCGCTCATTACAGAGTTCCCATATTTAAGCTCATGGACAAGGAGTTGGAATGTGATTTTTATATGGGAAACCGTATTGCTGTAGAGATTATGGATTATAGTGTATTGAAGGGATTTAAGGGTATTCTTCCTTCTTTATCCGTTTATTCAAATTTCTATTGGCAAAAAGGAGCAGCGTCTCTTTTTTTTAAACCGTATAATAATTACCTGATTTCGGGTGAGCCGTTCTGCCTTTCTACTTGGATAATTTTATTTCTGAACAGACTGTTTGGAAAGAAAACGTACTTATGGACGCATGGATGGTATGGAAGGGAATCGGCTGTAAAGAGGGTTATAAAAAATATATTTTTTGGTTTGTCTCATCACATATTTTTATATGGAGACTATGCCCGTAAATTAATGATCAAGGAGGGATACAATGCCGATAAACTGTCATGCATATATAATTCGCTTGATTATGATAATCAACTGATGATAAGGAAAGAACTGAGTCCTTCGGGTATATATTCCGGCCATTTTAAAAATGACTTCCGTAATTTGATGTTTGTTGGCCGGCTGACTTCAGAGAAAAGGTTTGACTGGCTTTTAAGGGCTTTAAGTCTTTTGAAGGATGAAGGAGAGATATTTAACCTTACTTTGATAGGTAATGGTGAGGCAAGAGAATATCTTGAAGAATTGACGAAGAAGCTGGGACTGGAAGATTGCATTTGGTTTTATGGAGCCTGTTATAAGGAAACGGAACTGGCTGAATTGATCTATAATGCCGATCTGTGTGTGTCGCCAGGTAATGTGGGACTTACGGCTATTCATTCCATGACTTATGGAACCCCTGTGATAACACATGATAATTTTCCTTATCAAGGTCCCGAATTTGAAGTGATTTTTGAAGGAGTAACGGGTACATTTTTTGAATACAGCAATATTCCCTCGCTGGCCAGTGCTGTTTTACGATGGTTTGCCAATGCTCCGCAAAGAGATGTGATAAGGAATAATTGTTATGAGGTGATTGACAATAGGTATAACCCTTATGTGCAGATAGAATTGCTAAAAAAAATATTGTTGTAATAATTGTAATCTATGCCGAATTTATTTCAGATAAATGTGACGGCCAATTGGGGCTCTACTGGAAGAATTGCCTCAGAAATTGGTCAGATGGCCATCCGGCAAGGATGGAAGAGTTATATTGCATATGGACGGAACGGTAGTTTCTGCAACTCTGACCTGATAAGGATTGGGACAGATTTTGATGTGAATTGCCATATTTTACAGACACGCTTTTTTGACAGGCATGGGCTGGGATCAGAAAAGGCCACAAAGAGACTTATTGAGCAAATAAAGAAGATAAAGCCAGATATTGTTCATCTGCATAATATTCATGGCTATTATCTTAATATTGAAGTGCTTTTCAGTTATTTACATTCAACGGATATTCCTGTTGTATGGACGTTGCATGATTGCTGGCCGATGACGGGGCACTGTACTCATTTTGAACGGGCAGGATGTGATAAGTGGATTGGATTGTGTTTTGAATGTCCGCTGACTAGAGAGTATCCGGCAAGTTTTTATGTGGACAGGTCTGAAAAAAACTATATTCTCAAAAAAAAGCTTTTTAATTCAGTAGCAAATATGACGCTGGTTCCTGTGTCTGAATGGCTGAGTGGAGTGGTAAAAGGTTCGTACTTGTCAGAATATCCTGTAAAGGTGATAAATAACGGAATTGATACTGATGTTTTTTCACCCGGATCAGGGCAGCAGATAAGAGCAGAACTGAAAATAGGCGATTCTTTTTTAATTCTTGGAATGGCAAGTGTGTGGGGAAAGAGAAAAGGTTTTGATGATTTTATGATATTGAGTCAGTTTCTGCCCAAGGGCTGCAGGCTGCTGATGGTGGGACTGAATAGTGAACAGATAAAGCAACTTCCCGTAAATGTGACAGGACTACCCAGAACTGAGGATGTTAAGCGGCTGGCAGCAATATACTCGGCTGCGGATTTATTTTTGAATCCTACCTGGGAAGATACATTTCCAACAACCAATCTGGAGGCACTGGCTTGCGGAACCCCTGTGCTGACCTACAGGACAGGGGGTAGTGCTGATGCTGTGACTCCGGAAACCGGATTTGTTGTTGAACAGGGTGATATTGACGGTATTATTGATGCTGTGAATGTTGTGAGGGAAAAAGGAAAAACTTTTTACAGTAATGTATGCAGAAAGAGAGCTTTAACTTTTTTTGATAAAAGCGACAGGTATGAGGAGTATCTGAAACTTTACAATGATTTGATAAAGGTAAATAACTAATATAAATATGTATGTCATTATTTAGTGATAAAGTTCTGTTAATTACAGGAGGAACAGGTTCTTTTGGGAATGCTGTTTTGAAGAGATTGCTTGATTCTGATGTCAGGGAAATCCGTATTTTCTCGCGTGATGAGAAGAAGCAGGATGACATGCGCCATAGGCTGCAAAACCAGAAAGTAAAATTTTATATTGGCGATGTAAGGGACAAGAGCTCAGTAGACAGTGTAATGAAGGGGGTAGATTATATATTTTCTGCCGCGGCATTGAAGCAGGTTCCATCGTGCGAGTTTTTTCCTATGCAGGCTGTGCACACTAATGTAATTGGTACGGACAATGTACTCGAATCGGCTGTGGAACATGGAGTGAAAAACGTTGTTGTGCTTTCTACCGATAAGGCTTGTTATCCGATTAATGCTATGGGAATATCCAAAGCAATGATGGAGAAGGTAGCTGTGGCAAAGGCACGTTCATTGGGCGAGAAGTCGGTAACAACCATTTGCTGCACTCGTTATGGCAATGTGATGGCAAGCAGAGGATCAGTAATCCCTCTGTTCGTTGATCAGGTGAAAAAAGGGCTGGATCTGACGGTGACAGATCCGAACATGACACGCTTTATGATGACACTGGATGATGCTGTGAATCTTGTGTTTTTTGCTTTCGAACATGGGAGAAATGGTGATTTATTTATTCAGAAGGCTCCCGCAGCAACGATAGGAACTCTGGCAAAGGCTATTATTGAACTTTATGGAGCGAAGTCAGAAATTAGGGTTATTGGTACACGACACGGAGAAAAGCTTTATGAATCACTTGTTACCAGGGAGGAGATGGCTAAGGCTGAGAATATGGATGAGTATTTCCGCATTCCGTGTGACGGACGTGATTTGAATTATGACAAATATTTTATTGAGGGGAAAGATATTGAGAAGAGTGTGATGGATTATCATTCTCATAATACAATCAGGCTGAGTGTGGAGAGTATGAAAGAACTTCTTCTTAAACTTGATTTTATTCGTAAGGATCTTCAACTTGATTAGTAAATGAAATGATAAAGGTAGGAATAACTGGTCAGTCAGGATTTGTGGGTACTCATCTGCATAATGTGATGGGACTGATGAAGGATGAGTTTGAAAGGGTGCCTTTCGAAGATGCCTTTTTTAAGGATGATAAAAAGCTTCGTGTGTTTGTTAGGAACTGTGATGTGATTGTACATCTGGCTGCCATGAACAGACATATTGATGATGGGGTGATTTATGAAACGAACATGCAGCTGGTGAAGCAACTAATAAGTGCTATGGAGGCTGAAGAGGTAGCGCCTCATGTGTTATTCTCTTCTTCTACTCAGGAGGAACTTGACAAAGGATATGGTAAATCAAAACGAGAAGGTAGAATTCTGTTTGAAAAATGGGCGGAAAGAAGTAAAGGTGGTTTTTCGGGATTAGTAGTGCCTAATGTTTATGGCCCGTTTGGAAAACCTGATTACAACTCTTTTATAGGGACTTTTTGTTACAAGCTGACCCATGGAGAGGAACCGGAGATCATAGAAGATAATAGTGTGAGACTGATTTATATATGGAAATTGTGTAGCTACATTGTGAAAAAGATAAGACTGGTAAAGGGTGTTTTGCAAGGGGTGATTGAAAAGGATTTTGTTCCTTTTGATTTAGAGAGAAAGGTTTCTGATATTCTGTCTCAGCTGAAGAGTTTTAAAGATATGTATTTTGATCAGGGAATTATCCCTGAATTGAATGACATAAATGATGTGAACCTTTTTAATACATATCGCAGCTACATTGATTATGAAAACCATTTCCCTGTAAAGCTGCAGAAATATGCTGATAACAGGGGAATCTTTGTGGAAACACTGAGATTGGGAGTTGGTGGACAGGTATCATTCTCAACAACAGTACCTGAGGCTATCCGGGGAAATCATTTTCATACCAGAAAAGTGGAGAGGTTTACTGTTATTAAAGGCAAGGCCCGGATTCAACTCCGCAGGATTGGGACCGATAAGGTGATTGATTTTTATCTGGACGGAAAGGAGCCAGGTTATGTGGATATACCTGTTTGGTACACTCACAATATTACAAATATAGGTGAAGAGGATCTTTATACTCAATTCTGGATAAATGAGTGGTTTAACCCAAAAGACGGGGATACATATTTTGAAACTGTGTAGAATATGAAAAGACTAAAGGTGTTGACTGTTGTGGGAACACGTCCTGAGATTATCAGACTGTCATGTGTACTGCAGAAACTGGATGCCAGTGAGGCGATAGAGCACATTCTGGTTCATACAGGACAGAATTATGATTATGAGCTTAATGAGGTTTTCTTTAAGGATCTGGAGCTTAGGAAACCGGATTATTTTCTAAATGCAGCAGGAAAGAATGCTGCTGAAACGGCTGGCAATATATTGATTACTATTGATCCTGTATTGGAGATTGTGAAACCTGATGCTTTTTTAGTGCTTGGAGATACTAATTCCTGCTTATGTGCCATTGCAGCCAAGAAACGTCACATTCCTGTTTTTCATATGGAAGCCGGTAACCGTTGCTTTGATGAACGGGTACCTGAGGAGACTAACCGGAAGATTGTGGATCATATTTCAGATATAAATATGACTTACAGTTCCATTTCCAGAGAATATCTGCTGAAGGAAGGATTGTCTGCCGACAGGATTATAAAGACGGGAAGTCCTATGTTTGAGGTGCTGAATAGGTATCTGCCCAAGATAAAGGAATCGGATATTCTGGAAAGACTGGAATTGCAGAAAAGGAGATTCTTTGTTGTGTCGGCACATAGGGAGGAAAATATTGAATCTGAAAAGAACTTTCTGAATCTGGTGAAGATGCTGAACTGTGTGGCAGTGAACTACAACTTGCCGGTGATAGTATCGTGTCACCCCAGAACTCGGAAGATGATAGAGGAAAAAAGAATTAAGTTTCATGAAATGGTAAGGCTGATGAAGCCAATGGGGTTGACTGATTATAATTGTCTTCAGATGAATGCGAAGGCGGTGCTATCAGACAGTGGTACCATAAGTGAGGAGTCATCAATTCTTAATTTCAGGGCTTTGAATATACGAGAGGCACATGAACGGCCAGAAGCGATGGAAGAAGCTTCAGTGATGATGGTTGGACTGAATCCTGAAAGGGTTATGCAGGGATTGGCTGAATTGCAGAATCAGGATCCTGAACAAAGAAATTTAAGGATGGTTGAAGATTATTCCATGCCTAACGTAAGTGACAAGGTAGTAAGGATTATCATATCGTACACTGATTATGTGAAAAGAGTGGTATGGAGTGAGTGGCAGAATTTTTGAGATTTTTTTATATCCAAATGAATATGGAAAAAAGAAAGCTTTGGATTGTGACAGAATTATTCTATCCGGAAGAAACATCAACATCGTATATTCTCACGAAAATAGCAAATAAACTGGTTGAAAAGTATGAGGTGAATGTGGTTTGTGGGCCTGCTACTTATGATGCGGATAAGAAAGAGAAGAGTAGTGGTTCTTTTCTTTCTCTGAATGAAGAGATAAAGTTGTTAAGGTTATGGGGTATATCTCTGAATAAGAATAATCTGCCAGCAAGGATTTTGAAGCTTGTGATGTTGAGTTTGCGGATGGCATTTTATTTGTTTGGTAAGGTAAAGCATGGAGATAAGGTGTTTATTGTGACTAATCCGGCTCCCCTTCTCATTTTTGTTTCCTGGATCAAGAGGCTGAAAAAGTTCCATCTTGTGATTCTGGTCCATGATGTGTTTCCTGAGAATACAATTCCAGCCCGGATATTTAAATCATCGGAGACTGATTTGTATAAGCTGCTCAGAAAAATGTTCAATTCAGCTTACACAAAAGCTGATTTACTGCTAGTAATAGGTCGTGATATGAAAGAAATTATGGTTAGAAAGCTGATTGGATACAAGCGTCAGCCCAAGGTTGAGGTTATTGAGAATTGGGCTGAAACGGATTTGATTTATCCTTTAAGACGTGAAAAATCTGATCTGGAAAAATATAAATTACTTGATAAAATAGTGATTCAGTATGCTGGAAATATAGGGAGGGTACAGGGACTTGTTGAACTGCTTGAGATTATAAATGAAGTTAGAAATCCGACATTACATTTTTGTTTCTGGGGCAATGGAGCTTTGAAGGAAGAAATGGTAGAGTATGTGAACAAGCACAAGATGACGGATGTTTCTTTTTATGGGAACTATAGCCGTGAATCTCAGAATGATGTGTTGAATTGTTGTGATATGGCTATTGTAACTTTATCTGACGGAATGTATGGTCTTGCTGTTCCTTCGAAAGCATACAATATAATGGCGGCAGGCAAACCGATACTTTTTATAGGTGATGGTGATAGTGAAATTGGAAGGATGGTGCGTGAGAATAATCTGGGACATTGTTTTGTTCCATCTGACAGGGATGGAATAAAGAGGTTCTTTAATGAACTTTCCTTTGATAAGATAGAGATACTGAATGGTATGGGCAAAAGATCGTATGGTTTGGCTATTTCTTCTTTTTCGGAAAAAAATATTCTTGACCGGTTCTTATCTTTTGTGTGAAATGTATATATTGTGGATAATGTTTTTATAAATGAAACTATGGACCTTCTTTTTACAGGTGCTTCAGGATTTCTGGGAATTAATATCAAGCCTATATTAGACCTGAATTATAATATAACGACTGTAGGGATGTCTCCGGATGATGATTATCAGGTTGATTTATCGAAAGCAATTCCTTCGTTTAGTGAGATTTATGACGTTGTTATTCATGCCGCAGGAATGGCTCATTTTGTACCTGAATCTAAAGAAGAATATGAGATATTTTTCAATGTAAATTATCAGGGAACGGTTAATTTGTGCAGGGCACTGGAGAGAGTGGGTGTACCGGGAGCATTGATATTTATAAGTTCTGTGGCTGTTTACGGAATAGATTCCGGTGAAAATATTACTGAAGAACATCCTCTGAACGGAACTTCTCCTTATGCATTGAGCAAAATAAAAGCTGAAGAATTTCTTATCGATTGGTGTAGATGTAAAAATGTGATATTGGGAATTATACGTCCTTCGCTGTTAGCCGGACCAAATCCTCCAGGTAATCTTGGGGATATGATAAAGGCGATTGATAAAGGCAAATATCTGAGTATTGGCAGAGGGAGAGCACGCAAGAGTGTATTGATGGTACAGGATATAGCGAACTTAATCTCAAAATTAGCTGAAAAGGGAGGAATATACAATGTATGCGACAATTATCAACCGACTTTCCGAGAATTGGAATACCTGATTGCTTCCCAGCTAGGAAAGAAAGTACCATTATCTGTTCCTTACTGGGTTGCCAGGTTGATGGCCTGGGTTGGTGATTGTATAGGAAATAAGGCTCCTATAAATTCAATGAAAATGAATAAGATAACAGAAAATCTGACTTTCTCAAGTGAGAAGGCTCAAAAGGAGCTTTGTTGGAAACCAATGGAGGTGATTAGCTGTTTTAAGATTAGATAGTAAGGGAAAATTAAGGCGTACAAATTTCTTAATTATAAATATTATGAGAAACATTATCAAACGTGCTTTGGATATATTAATTGCGACAATTGCACTAATATTGCTGTTGCCTGTTTTTATTCCATGTGCAATAATTCTTTTGCTTACGGGTGAGAATGAAGTGCTTTATTTACAGGAAAGAATTGGACATAGATGCGAACCGTTTTACATCTTTAAATTCGTGACAATGATGAAAGGGTCGCAGTTTATAGGTACAGGAGATATTACGGTTGAAAATGATCCGAGAGTTTTTCCTTTTGGAGGTTTTCTTAGGAAGACTAAGATAAATGAATTGCCACAATTTCTTAATGTTATTTTGGGATCGATGAGCATGGTAGGGCCCCGGCCTTTGACCATGAACACGTTTAATTATTATCCTGAAAATGTTCAGAAAATGATAGGAAAAATGAAACCAGGTATTACAGGTATTGGCTCTGTAGTATTCCGGGATGAAGAGAAATATACCTCGGAAGCGAAAGATCCGAGAGCTTTTTACAAGGAATATATTGCTCCTTACAAAGGGGAGCTGGAAGTTTGGTATGCAAAGAATGCATCATTGATACTTGATATTAAACTGATACTCATCACTGCCTGGGTGGTGGCTTCTCCTAAAAGTGATTTGCCGTACAGGTGGCTGAAAGACTTACCGGCCAAACCAGCCTGGAAGGAATAATGACTGGGAGATTTACTATGTATTGACGAATAATATGTCCACAATTTTTTTATTAATAATATTATGAAAAAACTGGAAGATGGATTTTCTATGGATAAGTATGGCTTGCATGTAAGGCTTGTTGATGAGAATGATGCAGAGTTTATATTGAAACTTAGAACAGATTCTAAGTTAAGTCGCTTTATAAATTCAACCATAGATAATTTAGAAAAGCAGAAGGAATGGATAAAGAAATATAAAGAAAAGGAAAGGGAAGGTAAGGAATATTATTTTATTTATTATTATGATAATAAACCTGTTGGGCTGAATAGAATTTATGATATTCATGAAACAGATGCTACAGGAGGAAGTTGGGTTTGCAAACCGGGACTTCCTATTGAACTGCCTGTTCTGATATTGATAATTGTAAGGGAAATTATATTTGAGATGCTTGATTTGTGTTATGATAGGTATGATATAAGAAAAAAGAATCTGAAGGTTTTATGGATTAACAAACTTTTTGATCCGGCAAAAGTAAGGGAAACGGAACTTGATTATTTCTTTGAATTGCCGAAAGAGACATTTGAGCTTAAGAAAGAGTATTTGCTTGATTTGTTAAACGTAAAAAGATAGAAATATGGATTTTAATAAATTTACTGAAAACCTTGCGAACCTGTTTGATGAGACTGATTCGGATGAGTTTACTGCTGAAACAAGGTTTAAGGAACTTGAAGAGTGGAGCTCGCTGGTGGCGCTCTCTATTATTGTGATGATTGACGAGAAGTACCAAGTTAGAATTAAAGCTGATGATATTCGTTACTCTCAGACAATAAATGATTTGTATGAAATAGTGTTGTTGAATTTAGACTAAGTGATCTATCATGAAAACAATAATACCTGGTATTAAGATTCAGGCCATTGCCTCTTTTTTGCCTGTTGATGTGCTAGAACTTGCATCTCTGGGTGAGAAATATGGAGATAAAGTTGTTGCAAGCATTATCAATGCAACTGGAGTAGAACGGGTAAGAGTGGCTAATGAGGGGCAAACTGCTTCTGATCTTTGTTTTGAAGCTGCAATTTATCTTATGAAGAATGAAGAAATTGATAAAGAGAGGATTGGAGGACTTGTTTTTGTGTCCCAGACGAATGATTATATTCTACCGTGCACATCTGTTATTTTGCAAGACAGGCTTGGAATAAGTAAAGAGACTGTTTGTCTTGATATTCATTACGGGTGTTCAGGGTACATCTATGGCTTACTTCAGGCTGCGTTGTGGATAAGCTCTGCCGCATGCGAATACGTACTGGTATTGTGTGGAGATACTTCTACAAAGATGGTCAATGAAAAAGATAAATCCCTGAAAATGGTGTTTGGGGATAGTGGAACGGCTACTTTGGTGACCAGAGGAGGCAAGGAAATGGGATTTTCCTTATGTTCCGACGGTAGTGGCTATGATAAATTGATTATTCCTGCAGGAGGTTTCAGAAACAAAGCTTCTGAAGAAAGTAAGATACTTTTATTTGATAATGACAAGAATGGCAGAACTCAGGAAGATTTGTATATGGATGGCATGGCTATTTTCGATTTTGCCATAACGAATGTTCCTCCTAATATCAATGAACTGGCTGAACAGATGAACTGGCAAAAGGAAGAGGTTGATTTATTTGCCCTTCACCAAGCGAATAAGTTTATTATTAACTCTATCCGTAAGAAACTGATGGCTCAGGCAGAAAAGGTACCTATTGATATAGTAAACTTTGGAAATACAGGACCTGCCAGCATTCCTTTACTACTATCGGACATCTGCCCGTTGGAATCTAAGCTCGATAAGGTTATTATGAGTGGTTTCGGCGTTGGATTATCCTGGGGAAGTGTTGCCTGCTGTTTGTGTGATACTCATTTCTATAAACCTATTAATAAATGATCGTGATGGTAAAGAAGAATATAGAAACTATTGTTTTTAAAGTATTAAAAGATTATTGCATAAATAATGATATTTCTGCAGGTATAGACAATTATACTCCTCTGATTGGTGAGAATAAGATTCTGGATTCAATAGGGCTGGTCAATGTCATCGTTGATATTGAAACTGCTTTTTTTGATGAGGGAGTTGAGGTGTCTTTAACATCGGAAGCTGCCATGTCTGGACGTATTAGTCCTTTCAGATCTATAAACTCTTTATGCAACTTTATTGAGAATCAGCTAGCAACTAAGGAAAATGGATAGGGTTATTATTATTACCGGTTCTCGGAAAGGATTGGGTTATTCATTATGTAATTATTTCCTAAATGAAGGTGATTTTGTTTATGGGTGCAGCAGAAGGGCATCTGCCATAACTCATGATAATTATGTTCATTTTCGGCTGGATGTGTCTGATGAGGCTGCTGTTACCGGAATGGTGAAAGATATATATAAAAATAAAAAACGTATTGATGTTCTGATAAATAATGCCGGTGTTGCTTCTATGAATCATTCACTTTTAACTCCATGTTCAACTGTAAAAAGAATAATGGAAACAAACTTTACAGGGACATTTCTTATGTGTCGTGAAGTGGCAAGGTATATGATAAAACATAAAAACGGAAGAATAATTAATTATTCGACAGTTGCCGTGCCTCTTCATTTAAGTGGAGAACTTGTTTATTCATCATCAAAAGCGGCAGTAGAACAACTAACTAGGGTTCTGGCTGCCGAGATTGGTGAATGGGGGGTTACAGTGAATGCTGTTGGACCCACTCCAATATCAACTGATTTGATTAAGAATATTCCGGAAGATAAAATCAAAGCACTGATTCAGCGTCAGAGTATAAAGAGGATGGGGATATTCAATGATGTATTGAATGTTGTTAAATTTTTTCTTTCCCGTGAGAGTGATTTTATTACAGGGCAAGTTATTTATTTAGGAGGTATTAGTTAAAGTGTTATGAGTTGGATAGTAGACTACATTCAAAGTAAAGGCGGACAGATTGCTGTCATTTTTGGCGGAAATGAGTATTCTTACACTCAGCTTGCCGAGCAGATAAGAATGTACTATGATGAAGTGCAGAATAAATTATATTCAGGAGCTGTGATTGCAATCATATCTGATTATTGTTTTGAATCAATAGCATTATTTTTTGCTTTGTATGAAAACAGAAATATAATAGTCCCTGTTACTTCTAGAATAGAGGCTGAAATAGAGGAAAAACTTTCTGTGGCAGGTTGTAATTATATTATCTCCATTGAGAAAGGCTATCTTGAATTTAAGGAATATTTCGGTAAGAATGAAACTCATCTGCTAATATGTGATCTGAGAACAATGAATGTCTCGGGACTTGTGCTTTTTAGTAGTGGATCAACAGGTGTTCCGAAGGCTATGATTCATAACCTGAATACGCTGATTGATTCATTCAGAAATAAAAAAGGAAGAAATCTTACGTTTCTTATTTTTCTTATGTTTGATCATATAGGTGGGCTAAATACTTTGCTCAGCTGTCTTTCTATGGGAACAACAATGGTCTTTCCCGTAAATAGGAATCCAGAGCATGTATGTGGACTGATTGAGAAATATAAGGTTAATGTACTTCCGGCATCGCCTACATTTTTAAACCTGATTCTCATAAGCGAATCATACATGAAATACGATCTTTCAAGTCTGAGAATGATAACTTATGGAACGGAACCAATGCAGGATGCTTTACTTCTAAGGTTGAAAGATGTTTTTCCGGAAGTGAAATTCCTGCAGACCTTCGGAACAAGTGAAACAGGTATTTCGCAGACATTAAGCAGGTCATCTACCAGTACTCAATTAAAAATAGATGATCCGAATACTGAATATAAAATTGTTGATGGAGAACTTTTTATAAGGACTAAAACCCAGATACTAGGTTATCTGAATTATAGCATGGAACATTTTACGGATGATGGATGGTTTAAAACAGGTGATCTTGTTGAGGAAATGGATGATGGATATATTAAAATTGTAGGCAGGAATAAAGAATTGATAAATGTAGGGGGAGAAAAGGTTTTACCATCGGAGGTGGAGTCTGTCCTGTTTCAGATGGAGAGGGTAAAAGATTGTATTGTATTTGGTGAATCTAATCCTATTACTGGACAAATTGTTGTTGCTAAAATACTTTTTGATGAGGATATAAGTGTCTCTGATGCAAAAAAAAAAGTGACCTTATTTTGTCAGGGAAAACTTGAACGGTATAAAATACCTGTAAGAGTTTTGCTAATGAAAGAAGTGGAATTCTCTGAGAGATTTAAAAAGAAAAGGTTGTAAGCTGAGGCGTTATATAAATCAACGTGTTGTAACTCAAAAAAACAGAATAAAAATAAAGATGGAAAAAAGAATTGACTTTATTGATCTGGCAAAAGGAATATGTATTTTGCTTGTTGTGTTATACCATGTTAGAGGCCCTTTGCGCGGAACTGACTTGAACAGAGTTCTTTTGTGTTTCCGGCTTCCGTTGTATTTCTTTTTGTCAGGCTTGTTTTTTAAGAAATATTCTGGTTTTTGGAATTTGATGCTGAGGAAATTTAATAAGCTTCTGGTTCCTTTCTTTTTCTTCATGGGATTGACATATACTTTTTATTGTTTTGGATTGCCTTTGATTGGTCACTATCATGAAATATTTCAACTTCCACACGATATATTAATTGCTTTTGAAAAAGATGATGTATTTTTGAATACCCCTCTTTGGTTTCTTCTTTCTCTTTTTGAGACATCAATCATTTTTTATTTTGTTCTGGCCTTTTGTGATATATTAAAGATAAATGAGAAAGTAAAAAAAATTTTGATTATTATTCTATGTTTCATGATTGGCATATATGGATATGAACTTGGAGTAAATAAAACTAATCTGCCTCTGTGGATTGACACAAGTATGACTGCTATACCTTTTTACTGTACTGGTTACTTTGTAAGAGCCGATACGGATTTTTTGATACCTAATAGACTGGATAAGTATATTCCAGCTTTTTTAGTGGTAATGGGATTGACGGTTTATTTTCTTGCTGATAATATAATGATGATAACAAATGAATATCATGGAAGTTTTATTTCGTTCTATTTGTCGGCTATTAGTGGTACTCTTTTTGTCTTACTTCTCTCAAAATGTGTAAATAAGGTTCCTGTTGTTTCATATCTTGGAAGATATAGTGTAATAGTGTTGTGTACACATTGGGCTTTATTATGGGTGTTAAGGCAGTATCTGATTTTTATTACAAATGCCTGGATATTATCGGCTGTTTTATTTCTTCTTGTTATTTTTTTATCTATTCCGGTAAGTAAATTCTTTCTCCGGTTTTTTCCGAAATTTGTTTCTCAAGTTGATCTTATAAAGGTTGATTAGTTTTTTAGTCTCATTATTCCGATTTCTAGGCGGCTTCATTTAGATATTACGGAGGTTAATGTTTTAGAGATATTTTGGGGTGACAAAACAACTTTTTGTTTGTTTTATTTGTTCTATAAATTGAAGCAAATATATTTTTTTTAATTGTTTTTTCATAAAAAACACAATGATTAAATAATGTTTTATCTCTTATTCGCTATGAACAAACATTCTTGATTTTATCTGTTACTAATGTTAGTGACCAACTTCGTTATGATTAGTTTATAAATCCTTAAATAGTATATAACTATGAAAATTTATAATGTAAAAATAATTAATCTTCCAAAGATTCTGGATCCTCGGGGTAATCTTTCATTTATTGAGGAGAATAATCACATACCTTTTAAAATTGCTCGCTCGTATTGGATATATGATGTTCCGGGAGGAGAGATAAGAGGGGGACATTCTTACAAAAAAAATCAAGAATTTATAGTTGCTTTGTCTGGTAGTTTCGATGTTATCATTGATGACGGCAAAGAAAGAAAAGTGTTTTCTCTCAACAGATCTTACTACGGATTGTATGTCCCAAAAGGATTATGGAGGCAGATGGTCAATTTTTCAACAAACTCATTAGCGTTGATTTTAGCTTCAATTCCTTTTGATCAAGAAGATTATATTTATGATTATGAACAATATAAAGCTCATTCAAAATGAAAAAAACGACTGTTTATGATTGCAGTATAATAGAACTGGATAAGCACCATCATGTTAAAGGTAATATAACTGTTGTTGAAAATGGGAAAACTGTTCCTTTTCAGGTAAGGCGTTCTTATTATTTATACGATGTACCGGGTGGAGAATCAAGAGGAGGACATGCTCATAAAGACCTTAAGCAATTAATTATTGCTGCGAGTGGATCTTTTGATGTTACATTGGATGATGGTAAAATTAAACGTACTTTTAAATTAAACCGTCCGTATCAGGGCTTACTTGTTGTACCGGGAATATGGCGAGAGCTCGATGATTTTTCTTCGGGATCAGTATGTTTGGTTTTAGCATCTATGAAATATGAAGAAAATGATTATATACGAGATTATAATGAATTCTTAAAATTGAAATTTGATGAGTAATATACATTCATTAGCTGATGTAAAAACAAAGAATATAGGTGAAAATACTTTAGTGTGGCAGTTTTGTGTAATTTTACGTGATGTGAAAATTGGTAGAAATTGTAATATATGTGCGCAGGTTTTTATTGAAAATAATGTGTTAATAGGAAATAATGTAACAATAAAATCAGGTGCTCAGTTATTTGATGGTTTAACTGTTGAAGATAATGTATTTATAGGGCCCAATGTTTCATTTACAAATGATATGGTGCCCCGGTCAAAGAAATATCCTGAAAGCTATTTAAAAACTGTGCTTAAAAAGGGGTGCTCAATTGGAGCAGGAAGTGTAATTATAGCTGGCTTAGTTATTGGTCAATATGCTTTTGTTGGAGCGGGAAGTGTTGTGACAAAAAATGTTCCTGCAAATACTGTGTGGTACGGGAACCCTGCAGTGCAGAAAGGCTTTATCACTAATGATGGTGAAATTCTGGATATGAATATGAAAGATAAAAAAGGGATTAAACATGTTTCTTATTTGTAGACACATGCTTGAATTAAAAAGATATACGCAAAATTTAGCTGACCAATGGAACTCATTTGTGAGTCAATCAAAGAATGGCGTTTTTTGGTTTAATAGAAATTACATGGACTATCACTCTGATCGATTTCATGATAATTCCTTATTAATATATCGCAATAATAAACTTCTTACTGTTCTTCCTGCCAACAGAACTGAGGATGTTTTATATTCTCATCAGGGATTGACTCATGGTGGCTTTATTATGTCGTCCAACGTAACGGCTACTGATATGATTAATGCCTTTGATATGATTAATGAGTATTTAAGAAAAGATGGTTTTACAAAAGTGATTTATAAACCAATGCCATCAATTTATCATCAGATTTCGGCAGAGGAAGATTTATATGCTTTATTTAGAAATAATGCACAGCTAATAGGACGGAATATTTCATCTACAATTTATCAGGATAATAAGATTAAATTTTATAGATTGAGAAAGCATGGAGTTCGTAAAGCTTTTAAAAACGGTATTATTGTTTGTGAGAGTGATGAGTATGTTGCCTTCTGGAAAATCCTTTCTGATAATTTAATGAATAGGCATGGAGTAAAACCAGTTCACACACTTGAAGAGATAACTCTTTTACATTCAAGATTTCCAGATAATATAAAGCTATTCATTGCTTATAGAAATGAAATACCTTTAGGAGGAGTTTTAGTTTATGTAACTCAAAAAGTGATTCATCCCCAATATTGTTCTGCAAATTCTATAGGTAAAGAATTGGGAGCATTAGATTTTCTTTTTGATTTTTTAATAAACACTAAATATATTGATGTACCGATTTTTGATTTTGGACAGTCAACAGAACAAATGGGCCAATATTTAAATGAAGGCTTAATATTCCAGAAAGAGGGTTTTGGTGGACGTGGATTAGTTTATGATATTTATGAATATAAAATCTGATATAAGATGATAAAATTTTTGGATTTACAAAAGATTACAGCTAAATATGCTAATGAAATACATTTGGCAGTTAATAGGGTAGTAGATTCCGGTTTGTATCTGCAAGGCAAAGAAAATGAGGACTTTGAAGTAAATTATTCTAAGTACATAGGAACAAAATATACTATTGGAGTGGCTAACGGACTTGATGCTTTGATTTGGATATTTCAGGGATATATAGAAATGGGGATTATGAAACCAGGGGATGAAATTCTTGTTCCAGCAAATACATATATTGCATCAATATTGGCTATAACTGAAAATGGATTAAAACCAGTTTTGGTGGAACCTGATATTGATACGTATCAGATAAATGATAGGCTTATAGAACAGGCAATAACAGACAGGACAAGAGGTATACTGATTGTCCACCTTTATGGCCAATGTGCATATACGGATAGAATAGGAGAGATATGTCGAAAATATTCATTAAAGTTGATCGAAGATAATGCTCAGTCACATGGTTGTATGTTTAATGGAATAAAAACGGGAAATTTAGGCGATTCAGCAGGGCATAGTTTTTATCCAGGAAAGAATTTGGGCGCTTTTGGAGATGCCGGTGCGATAACTACTAATGATGAAACGCTGGCTGAGATTGTGAGAGCTTTGGCCAATTATGGATCAACAAAAAAGTATGTGTTTAAATACATGGGGAGAAATAGCCGACTGGATGAAATTCAAGCTGCAATACTAAATGTAAAACTGAAACATTTAGATGAAGACCTATTTTTGAGAAAAAAAGTTGCGAAATATTATATTGACCATATAAAAAATGATCGGATAGTAATGCCAATAGTTAGTAACTGGAATGCTAATGTGTTTCATCTTTTTCCCGTTCGCTGTAAAAAAAGAGATGATCTACAGAAATATTTGTCGGAAAATGGAATACAGACTATCATTCATTACCCAATACCTCCTCATAAACAAGAATGCTATAAGGGACTGAACCATTTATATTTACCTATTACTGAAAAAATACATAATGAAGAGTTGAGTTTGCCAATGAGTCCTGTATTAGATAGTGATGAAGTGAAATTAGTTGTCGAAAAAATCAATAATTTCATATAATGGATGGGTGAAGAATGTAATAAGGATTCTTATAAGGAGAGCCTGAAGGCAACATCTCTATTTGGCGGTGTACAGATATTTAATATTTTTATAGGTATTGTCAGATCCAAATTTGTTGCCATTCTTCTTGGACCCAATGGAATGGGTATTGTTGGATTATTATCTTCAACAATTGGACTGATTAATTCGTTAACAAACTTTGGTTTGGGGACAAGTGCTGTTAGAGATATTGCAAGTGCAAATTCCACCGGTGAAACGAGAAAAATAGCTTTGGTTATTCAGGTTTTTAGAAGGCTGGTATGGATTACTGGACTAATGGGATTATTTGTATGCATATTTTTATCTCCTTATCTGAGTTATATTACATTTGGCAATTATAATTATACAATTGCATTTATAATACTTTCATCAACTATACTTTTTACACAACTAACAACCGGACAGACAGCGTTATTGCAAGGAATGCGTAAATATGCTTTTCTGGCCAAAGCGAATGTTCTTGGAAACAGTTTAGGGCTAATAGTTACAATACCTCTCTATTATTTGCTGAAAATTGACGCAATTGTTCCAGTGTTAATCGTTACAAGCTTTTTCTCTCTGGCTTTATCTTTGTATTATTCTAAAAAAACAGGTATAGAAAAGATACATATTACTTTCAATGATGTAAGGACTGAAGGTAAAGGTATGCTAAAAATGGGTTTTTTTATTAGTCTTCAGGGAATTCTGTCAGTTGCAGCTTCTTATCTTATTAGAATTTTTATTAGTAATTATGGAGGATTGTCTGATGTTGGTTTATTTACGGCAGGTTTCTCTATTGTAAATACTTATGTGGGATTAATTTTTACTGCAATGGGAACTGATTACTATCCACGCCTTTCTGCTGAGAGTGTGTCAGATAAGATAATTTTTAATAAAGTAGTGAATCAACAGATAGAGATTAGCTTATTACTTTTAGCTCCTATAATTACTATTTTTATTATTTTCATAAGATTAGTAGTAACAATCCTTTTTTCAAGTAAATTCTTACCTATTGAAGGTATGATTTATTGGGCAATTTTTGGGGTGTTTTTTAAGGCAGTTAGTTGGTCTATTGCATTCTCTTTTTTAGCAAAAGGTGATACAAAAGCATTTTTTTGGAATGAACTAGCAGCTATACTTTACTCAACAATGTTTAATGTACTAGGATATTTATATTGGAAACTGACAGGGTTGGGAGTATCTTTTCTTGTAGGGTATATAGTATATTTAATTCAAGTCTGGATTGTTTCAGGTAAGAGGTACGAGGTTTATATTCAAAAGGGCATATTTAAAATTTTTATTATACAATTTTTCCTTTCTTTTGTTTGTATTTTGTTGGTTTTATTTACTCAGTTGGTGGTGAGATATGTTTTAGGAACGATTCTGGTTATTCTTTCGTTTTATTATTCATATATTGAGTTGGATAAAAGAATAGAATTTAGTAGATATATAAAGAAAAATAACAGAGAATGAATAGGTTAATATTACTTTAAGAAGTATCTCTAAATGAAAAATATGTCTAAAATATTTAATAAGAACAGAATTCTAGGATTTACCTATGGTTTCTGTATGTTTCTTCTTATGAAGCCTTATTTTATGTGGGGACAGGGGCGCTATCAGCTTTTAATTGTAAGTATTGTTTCGATAATAAGTTTGTTTAATCTGAAGAAATTAGAGAAATCGGATTTACTTATAATTCCAATATTTGCAATGCTTATATTAACACTTTCAATAGATAGTGGAAACAACTTATTAGGAGTGTTTTTTTCATTGACTATTTTACTCTTTTTTATTACGGATAGAAGGAAAATGTTAATATATACAGAATGCTTTAAAATTGTACTTGTTAGTTTTCTTGTACTTTCTTTAATAAATTATTTTTTAGTTCTTTTTACTGTTCCTTTAAACTATAATTTAATTGAACCTCTTAATCCTTTAAAAACGGGAATGTATAGACAATATTCATTTTTAGTATTTCCCAATTTAAGTGAAACTAATACTCTACCTCGATTTTGCAGCGTTTTTGATGAGCCTGGTGTAATAGGTACTTTTTCAAGTATAATACTCTTTTCTGAGCGGTACAATTTAAGAAAAGTTTCCAATATAATTCTGTTTATGGCTGGTGTTTTTTCTTTCTCTCTCTTTTTTACTATTATAAGTTTTCTGGCTATTTTATATTTTTACAAAAATAAAGTCAGGCTTATTGTAGTGGCAATAGTTCTTATAACTTTTTTTACGACAAGAAGTAATCCTTTGGTTTATGCATCTGTGTGGGAGAGATTTGAAATTGAAAATGGACACTTAAAAGGTGATAATCGAAGCTCTGATGAGCTTGATCGATATTACAATCAATTTATCAATTCTGACCAGTTTTTATGGGGCAAAGGTAATTTGGTTTTTGCTACATCTTCTTCTTATAAACAATTTATTATATTTTATGGCTTAATTAATTCTCTTATTATAATGAGCATTCTTTTATGTTTTGCTATTCAATATAATAAAAATGTAAAAGGAGTTTTTTTATCAATTTTGTTACTCTTTTTTCTGATTTATCAGAGGCCCTATATTTTTGACTTTGCATATATGTTTCTGATAGTTTATTCATTTATTCATATTAACAGATCTTTTGATTTGAAAAGAATGGACCTTAGATTGAATAAATTAAGGATAAAGATGAAGATAAAACCAAATTCTAATCGGCAATGAATGGACAACCTCTCGTTTCAATTATAATTATTACTTATAATTCATCGAAATATGTTCTGGAAACCTTAGAAAGTGCTAAGCAACAATCATATGAGAACATAGAATTAATTGTAGCTGATGATTGCTCCATAGATTCAACGGTTGAGATCTGTAATCATTGGATTGATAAAAACAAAGGAAAATTCAAAAATGCTAATTTGATTGTTGCCGATCATAATGAAGGGATTCCGTCAAATTGCAATAGAGGATTGAGTGTATGCCATGGAGAGTGGATTAAATATATAGCTGGAGATGACATTTTAGCAGCAGATTGTATAGCAGCATTTATAGATTATGTGACTCAAAACAAAGAAGCCAAAATTGTAGAGTCCAAGTCACAATTTTTTAGAGATGTTTTTAAAGAATCTAATTATTTTCACATAGAGGATAAAAGTGAAGACGTCTTTTTTTCTTCAGAAACAAAAGCTGAACAACAGTATCAGATACTTCTTCGCAGAAATACTCTCCATGGACCTTCTGTTTTTATTAATAAGAAAATTATTGAGGACGTTGGGCGATTTGATGTGAGATTTATTTTTATGGAGGATCATCCTCTCTGGCTTAAATTGACAAACGCAGGATATCGCTTTTATTTTATGAATAAAGTGACAGTGTTTTACAGAGTTCATGACTCTTCTGTTTTTGCTTCCGGTGCCCAGAATAAATTATATAATACTTTTTATCGCAAAAGTTATTTTTTTGATAAAATATATAGGCTGCCGTATTTAAACGGTATTGAAAGATTTAACTATTTGCATAAATATTATTGCTTAAGGCTTTTTGATTACTTGGGATTAAATAGGAATAATAGATTCTGTAAAGAGTTATTGAAGTTTTTTATAAGATTAAATCTTCTTAGACTGTTTCAATAACTTTATTTTTATTTTGAGATAATATTATTAAAAAAACAAGTGTATATGGCTAAAATAAGTGTAATTGTGCCAGTTTATAATTCAGAGCCTTATTTGCACAAATGCATAAAGAGTATATTGTCTCAAACTTTTTCTGATTTAGAATTGTTACTGATTAATGATGGAAGCTCTGATTCTTCAGGAAGTATATGCGATGATTTTGAAAAAATAGATAATCGTATTCGCGTGTTTCATAAGAGAAATGAAGGTGTAAGTTCTGCCAGAAATTTGGGACTAGACGTTGCTATCGGTGAGTGGATTTGTTTTGTGGATTCCGATGATTGGATTGAAAGTGACTGCTTAGAAATTAGTTCTGAATATATTATAAAGGATAAACTTGATTGCCTCCAGTTTTCTTTTAAACACATTGATGAATATGGTAATGTTTTGCGCCTGGAATTCAATGAAACGCCTGTAATGAATCTAAATGATTATGTGAGTAGCGGGTCGTTTTGTTACCGTGCAGGAGGAAGTATAATAAGAAAATCGATAATTGATGATAAGAATATACGTTTTATCGAAGGGCTTAAATTGGGAGAAGATCAGCTTTTCATTTTAACAGTAATAGCTAATAGCAAAAAAATGAGACGTATAAAAAATACGTTCTATTGCTATTTTTTCAATAATAGTTCGGCGACTAAGAACGTGCGTTTTAAAGATTTATGTAAAACTATTTTGTGCTTTAATTCATTTTGTTATAAAATAATATTTCAAAGACATGTTGAAGAAATGATTTTAGCACATTCATCTTTGTCATTGAGACTTATGGAATGTAACGTTGTTGAACTGTATAAAATACTTAGGACAATTAACCTTACTACTAAAACTAGTACTTTTTTTTATCATAAGAACTTATGGCTGTTAAAATTGATGTGGAAACATGGATTAATAGTAGTTTTATATATGTTGAGATATCAGTATTGTTTTAGAAATCTTTATATTAAAAAAAATAGTGATGATGTATTCTTAAATTAATCGAAAAGAGGAATCAAGATGATTGATATTAATCGTTTTATAGAGAGAAATGTTACTTTTAGAAATGAAAGTATGTTTCAAAAAGATATAGATGCAAATAGTGATTTGCTAAGAGAAAAAATAGAAGGAAAAAGTATTCTGGTGATAGGTGGTGCAGGTACAATAGGTTCTTCTTTTATCAGGGCCGTTTTGAAGTTTAAACCTGCTAAACTAACCGTTGTGGATATCTCAGAAAATGGATTAGCAGAGCTATCAAGAGATTTGCGTAGTTCGTATGGAACTTATGTACCAAAAGATTTTATAACATACCCTATAAATTATGCAGATCCGGTGTTTAAGAAGATGTTTCGTAGCGAACGGGGATTTGATATTGTGGCTAATTTCTCCGCTCATAAACATGTGAGAAGTGAGAAAGATGAGTTCTCTGTACAGGCATTGCTTGAAAATAATGTATTGCATGCTTGTAAATTACTTAAATTACTTACTGAAATACCACCCCGGAAATTCTTTTGTGTTTCCACTGATAAAGCTGCGAATCCTGTTAATTTGATGGGAGGGAGTAAGAAAATTATGGAAGATATGATTATGGGTTTCTCAAATCAATTTAATATTACTACTGCTCGTTTTGCAAATGTGGCTTTTTCGAATGGTTCTCTTTTAGCCGGTTTTATTGAGCGTGTAATGAAACGACAACCTTTGAGTGCACCAGCGGATGTGCGTCGTTATTTTGTTTCTCCTGATGAAAGTGGGCAGATTTGCATGCTAGCTTGTATGCTAGGGCAAACAGGAGAGATTTATTTTCCTAAATTAGGCCGAAACCAAATGCTCACTTTTTCTGAGATAGCAACTAGCTTCCTAAAAGAATTAGGTTATAATGCTTATGAATGCAGCTCAGAAGAAGAAGCTCGCAGGATGGCTTTTGAAATGAAAGATGGCGATATGAATTATCCGGTTTATTATTCTAATTCTGATACTACAGGTGAAAAGTCTGTTGAAGAGTTTTATACAAATAGTGACGTAATATCATTGGATGAATATGTTTCGCTGGGAGTTGTAAAAAATAGCCATCGCCGTAGAGTGAAGGAGACGGAAATATTATTTACATCATTAAATGCCGCTTTTGCTTCTCCATATACCAAAAAAAGTGAAATAGTAGGTATCGTGAAGAAATTCCTTGTTAATTTTGAACATATTGAAAAAGGAAAAAATTTGGATTCAAAAATGTAAAATTTTATAGATTAGCATTCTTAGCCATGTGAGTGGCTCTATTCATAGAATATAAAATATGCTGTTACTGTAGATTACAAATTCTAAATAGTTTGAGATATTAAAAAGTATTTTACAGAAATGATTGGTACTAATGAGCTTTGGTAGTGCTGTTGGTGCTGTAGGTATAGCGTAGGAACATTTGGTGTGGCAATGGCTTTCGGTTTATCTGTAATTGCTATGGTTTATACTATTGGTAGTATATCAGGTTGTCATATTAATCCGGCTATTACACTGGGTATGTATCTCACTGGAGGAATGAATGGTAAGGATGCTGCAATGTATATGCTCTTTCAAGTACTTGGAGCATTGATAGGATCAACTGTTCTTTATTTTATTGCTACAGGGATGGGAGTTTCCGGTAACATAGCTGGTGCAAATTCATATGCGGCAAACACGTCAGAAGTCTCTGCATTTCTCGCGGAAGCGTTCTTCTCTTTTATTTTTGTATTTGTGGTGCTAGACTCTACTAGTTCAAAGGCTCCTTCAGGATTCGCGGGAATTGCTATTTGTCTTACATTAGTTCTTGTTCACATTGTATGTATTCCTATTACTGGAACATCTGTGAATCCAGCAAGAAGCATTTCTCCTGCTCTTTCTGCAGAAGGAATTGCTTTGTCGCAGTTATGGCTTTTTATAGTGGCTCCGTTTGTAGGGGCTGCTTGCTCGGCGCTTGTCTGGAAATATTTTGAAAATGAAGAAGTTAGTAATTAGAACTCTTTTTATTAATGATAGATGGAAAAAAGCTTTAGGGGAACCTTCAGTTTTTTTTTGTTCCATAATGACCTGCTTTTTGTTGGAAAGATGACACGTATAAAATATGTGACTACCTTTGAATTTATTCGATAAAAAAGTTGCACTATTTCTTTTTTTTTATATTTTTGTAGTTATTAAGCAGTTATTCTAAATAAATAACATAATCTGTTCATTTATAATATAATTACTATGAAAAAAATAATATTTAACTGTTTGGCCCTAATCCTGTTTCTTAGCTGTGGGCATAATAAAAATATCAACCCTGATAATTACGGTTTATTTGACGATAGAGGGAACTTAAAAGAATTTGCTGAGCCCGACCCAGTTTACAAAATAAACAAAATAAAATGTTTCATAGAAAGTTCAGGAAGTATGAGCGGTTTCTTTCAGGCCAACAAGAGCACAGGATTCAAGATGGATGTGTGGGCGGTACTGAATGAATTTTATGACAAGATAGATTCTGTACATCTTTTCAGGGATGTCAGTGAACCTGTAGCTAAGATGGCATTGGCGGATTTCAGGAGAGATATGAATGCGGGAAATTTCCGTTTTTCCGGCTCTACTCATATTCCGCAGATGCTGAAAGAAATTGTTCAGTCACTTGGCAAGAATGATGTGGGAATGTTTATTTCTGATATGAAATATTCTCCTACGGGCAGCCAGGCAGATGTGTTGCTTACCCAATATGGCACAGATGTGAAAAACGTAATCAAAAATACTCCGTATGCCTTCTCTATTATTGGGGTGACTTCTTCTTATATCACAGGCAAGGGCGATGAGATAGAGAAAAGTCCATACTATATCATTCTGATTGGTAATGATTTTTCAGTCAATAAAATGAAGCAAAAGATTGTGCAGAGTATTCCAAAAGGAAATTTGTTAGGTGAATTGTCATTTTACAGAAAAGAGTTTAATAGACCGATGTATACTTTATTGGCTAATAAGGGGATTGTGAATGGTGTTACTTACGAATCGAAAAATAACTTGTATTACACAATAGGTGATATAAATAAAAAAGATCCTGTTACATTTTATATGGCAGTGGATTTGAGTAAACTGCCTCAGTACCTTTCAGCTGATGGAAAACAACTGATGCAACAATTGGAGGTGAAAGCAGAGAATGCAAAAGCTGTGATTGAAGACGTCACGGATAGTGTTGCTTTTGATTTTGGAAATGGAAGCCGGGAAGCTGCTACTAAAGTGCATGCCACTCATTTTATCAAGATCAAGGTCTCTGATATCTTAGACGGAACAACTCAGATAAGTGTCACTGTAAAGAGAAAGGAAGCCAATTGGATTCCTTCCGTATGTGGCGCAAAAAATGAAGTAGAATATGATAAAACAGTTAGTTTTGAACAATTACTTGCTGGACTAAAGGATGCTTATAATGTTGATAAACAAAATAAGTCTTATTATAAGGATCCTTTTGTGGTTCTAATTTCTGAAGGGAAAAGATAACTCTAAAAATATGAATTATGTACGATTACATGCTGGAATTATTAATAGGGAGGTGGGCTGATTTTATAAACAGTTTTTCTCCTGATGAAGTGGAGATGGAAGCTGCTAAGAAGGTGCAAGTACTGTTCGGAAATCAATATCTGATTATTGGTTCGGCGATGTTTTTATTGGTAGCCGTTACATGGGCTGTTTATTATTTTTGGTTAAATAACTTACCGGGACTCTTTTATAAAAGTAAGTATTGGATTACGGCAGGGATATTCTGTACTCTATTAACCGGAATAACAACTTTCTGTATTATGAAGTTTCAGATTAATATTAATATTCCTTTTGATAGATATATTATTGGCATTGTGATTATTAATTCTTTGTATAGCATAATTGTTTATTTCTTTCTATCTATCTTTTTTAATGGCTTTACAAATGCAAAAACGACTCCTTTTAAATTATTCTGATTATGAGTACATTTTTATTTTGTATTGGTGGAACCGGACTCAGGGTGATGAAATCTCTGACAATGCTTTTGGCATCAGGTTATAAGGTCTGTAATGAGAAAGGTGAAAATGAAGATATCATTCCGGTATTAATTGATCCTCACAAATCTTTGGATGAGTTTACAAACTGTAAGAGAACGCTTGATAAATATTGTGAGATCAGGAGTATGATAACAAGAAGCTCTATTTCTGGGGATAATTTCTTTCATACCCGGCTGGTTTCTTTAGATAATCTAGGATTGAATGATGATGGTAATCCCAACTTTGATTATGATCTTCGTCTGGATTGCAGTTTTGGTGAGTTTATTAAGAAGAGCAAACTTCCTACTGATTCTGTAAGCCAGGATTTAATTAATCTGCTTTATTCTGAGTCGAACATTAATAGATCGCTTGCTGTGGGTTTTAAAGGAAGTCCGAACGTGGGGTGTGTGGTGCTGAATAATTTTGAGAGTCAGGACTGGTTTCAGAATTTTACATCAAAATTTGGTCAGGGTGATAAGGTCTTTGTTGTGGCATCAGTATTTGGAGGTACCGGTGCTAGTGGTTTCCCTTTGTTGGTAAAGAAAATACGCTCGTGTGGAAATACATATCTACAAAATGCAAGTATAGGTGCTATTGCCGTAATGCCTTATTTTGAATTGACTCCACCTAAAAAGGAAGATCCTAATAATGATATTAATTCCAACTGTTTTATAACAAAAACGAAAGCTGCTTTAAGCTATTATGATAAGGAGTTAAAAGTGGATGCGTTGTATTATATTGCCGATGATAAGCAACAAAAGCCATATACCAATGATGAGGAGTTGCAACAGAACGGAACCCATTTTATTGAATTTATATCGGCCACATCTGTGCTACATTATATTAAGAATACACCCGCTGAACAAAATAAGAAGCCTGATAGCCGTAAAACTGAATATTACAGCATCTGCATTGATAAAAATGAAGAAGTGCTGAACTGGGATAATATTGGTTTGGCTCATCAGGAGATTGTTTACTCACTATTGAACTATTATACCTTTACTATGGTCAATGAGTTAGTGAAGAAGGAAAAAGATTTTCCGCTGAGAAAAACATCAGGTTTTAATGATGCCTTTTATAATAGTGGGTTCTTTCAGTTATTGGATGAGTTTAATAAGGATTTTTATAAGTGGCTGAAAGAACTTAGTGACAATGACAGAGCTTTTGCTCCGTTCCGTTTGAGTGAGAATAATACACTGAATGATTTTCCGCTTCAAGGACACGAATTTTCAAATACAAAGAGCTGTTTATGGGCAAAAATACCGTATGGCTTGTCCTACTATTTGCATGAGATGATTCTTCTTGAAAAGAAATACAAAAGCCAGAATATGGATAATGTGTATGAAATGTACACAGAAATGATGTATGAAGCAATAGATAATATGAATAAGTTTATAAAGTAGAGGCTATATGAAAGAACTGAATATATGCGAAACCGGTGCTTCAAAAAATGAATGGAGCTCATGCGGACCGATTAATCAGGGGATGATTGCCGGTAAGGTGAAGGATAAGACTACGAAAAACGGCAAGGCACTAAATGCTGTTCCTTCTCCATTGGCCCGACTTTATGTGGTGAACGATGCGTTTTCCATGCTTACCTATGATTTGTTGAATAAGACAAATAATTGTGGAGAATGTTATAAGTTTATAGTGTCCGATTGCCTGGATGTCTTTGAACTATTGTTTAACCTGAAGTATCATGAAGATAAAAAGGAGGAAGTAAAAGTAAGAGTGTGGAATAAGCACAAGGGACTAAAGGAACTGCGAAGTGTCGATTCACAGAATTTAGCAGATTCTTTGGAGGGTTACCTTACTGATAATTCTTTTGAGGAGATGGATGAGTTTATACTTATAAAATATAAAAATCAGATATTAGCTGGGTCATCACCTTTTACGTTTTTATTCACAACTCCCAATCTGGATAAATATGAGGATCGAAGTTTTATGAATCCTGGTTATCAGGAACATTTTGACCTGATAAACCCGAATACAAAAAAGAAATATTTTACAGGTATTCGTCTATTCGAGGACAGAGATGCATTGTTTCAGAAGTATGTATTGAGCATTGTGGAACAATGTACTTCTGATCATATAGTCAATTTTAGAAATTACATAAAATACTGGGCACAGAGGGTTAATCTGAGCACTATTGATATGGTTCAGACTAAGCCTGTGTTGAGTGAAGATAACAGTAATGTTCATATTAACGGAGTAGAGATTTGTAAAAGTACCGGAATAAATTCAATGAACTTTTTTACAGATCATTTGATAAAAGTTCGCTTTAAAATAGATACTGAGAATTTTGTTTGTGGGTCTTATGTGAATGATAAGGAAGAACGAAACTATGATTATCTGTTACCGTTAAGAGTTGAGGCTCTCAATAGTGTGGATTATCAGAACCTGAAAGTGGAATACCAGGAATCAGCTAAAGAGGTAAAGGTAATGTTGACATTGCCGGGTGAAAATAAACAGAAATCGCAAATCTATAGAAAGCAGATAAGTACCGGAGATGCGGAAGAGAAATATACCATTATTGTTTTGGAAGAGTATGTGGCTAATGTGAATTTAGGCATTTTTCCATTCTTGCAGGTGATAGACGCAGATGATAAGCCTACTTCTGAGAATGATTACTTTAAGGTGATGCTTACCATTGCAGATGCAAATAAAAAAATGCCTGTATCCTTATACAATCTTACTTTCTTCAGGAAGGTGAATGATTTCTATCAACCCATTCAGGAAGTTGATAAAAATGAATCCATGAACATTTATTGCACACGCTATGAAAGAAGAATGATTGATGAAAGCAGTGATCTTGGTTCTATATATTATCAGGTAAATAATACCACGTTCTCTTTGATTCGCTTATCATTCCCCGTCGATTTTACCCATAAAGCAGATGGCTTGGTGATTCCGAAGTGGAATAAGAAAAAAATTGGTCCCAGAGATTTTCATATTGCTGTGGATTTTGGTACAACAAATACATTCATTGCATTTACGGGGGATAATGGTATAAAGCCCAAACCTTTTGAGATAATTCCTGATGACCGGCAAGTGGTAATGCTGCATAGCCCGGCCGATAATGAAGGGAATGATAAAAAGATTACGTCGTTGTATGAGGAATTCTTTGGCTTTGATGAGTCTACACTCGATGTTCAGGCTTCGGAATTTATACCTTCTGTGATAATGAGCAGAGGGAATGAAAAATATAATTTTCCCATTCGTACAGCATTGTGTGAGAAGAATAATGAAAGTGATGAACTGAAGTTACTTGATAATAGCAATATATCTTTCACATATGAGAAAAGGGAAATGCGGAAAGATCAAGTAATTGTTTCGAATATAAAATGGAGTGAAGAGGATAAGGATAAGGAAAGGGTTTCCATCTTTATCAATGAGATATTAAGGATGGTGAAGTATAAGATTATACTAAACGGAGGAAACCCAGAGCTAACTAAAATGACTTGGTTCAATCCGCTGAGCTTTTCTCAGACAGCGAAGGAGAACTATAAGCAGATGTGGAAGAATAACTATACAACTCTTTTTGGCGAGAAAGCAGAACTATTTAATGTAACAGAGTCTGAGGCTCCGTATTATTATTACAAGAATGCTGGTATGCTGGATAATAATAACTCAGTACTTACTGTTGATATTGGAGGTGGTTCTACAGACTTTATGATTTTTAAGAATGAAATACCGGTAAGGGGTACTTCTGTGAATTTTGCCTGCAATGATTTGTGGCGAAATGGATATAACAGTTTCTCTAATGTGAAAGAAAATGGCATTTATAAAAGTATCCAAAAGAGAATCACCGATAATTTCAAGTCGACCAATCTGAATGGACTAAACAAACAATATCAGACGAATGAGAAATATAGTTCCGCCGAGATTATAAATTTTTGGTTTGCGAATGAAAACGCATCTAGGATAAGCGATCTTTTGTCTAATGGCGTTTATAAGAAAGTCTTTCTTTTCCATCTTTCAGCCTTAATGTATCATGCAGCCCAGTTTATGAAAGATGCTGGAGAGGATTATCCTTCCTGCATCATATTTAGTGGAAATGGAAGTAAGTATATTGATCTTTTAAGTCGAAATAAGAATATTATAGGAGAATACTGCAGCTATATTTTCCAGTCAATATTCGGTGAAAAGGGACGCAAGATACAGATTGTTTTGCCAGAAACGGATCGTAAAGAATCAACCTGTTATGGCGGATTATATAAAGATAATTCTGTAAGACTTTCTAACTCACTATTCGTGGGGTGTGAAATTAGTTATGAGGATAAGTATCGTTTCCATACTTACAAGGACGTACGTGGTGAGAAGAGGGATGAACTAAAGAACAGTATTATTGAAAATGTGAAAGAGTTTATTCAATTGTATTGTAAGATGTTTGTGGAATTGCATCTGGGAAGAGAGTTTAATGAGAATATTAACCTGAAAGCTTTTGAAGGTATACTGATAAGTAAAGTTGAGGGATACTATAATAATGGTTTCTCGAAATACACAAAAGGTCAGGCTGATGAGGCTGAACTTTCTGAGACATTGTTTTTCTATCCAATTGTAGGCCTCATTGATTTTATGACCGGATTTACCAAAGATGATCTGGATATGTTTATCAATAAGGAAGTGTATTACGCTAAAAATATGGACGGGAATGGATTTTTCTTTCATAAGAATTTATCGAAAGAGCAACGCCTGGATTCAATTTATAGAATTATGGTGGAAACAGAAAGGCCTACTGTGGCATCTTTGTCATTAATAACAAGTGACAATATTTCTTCTAAAATGATTCCGAATGTAGAAAACTGGATTAAGCCTTTTCTTGATTTTGAAGAGTATCCTACATCGGATTGCAAGATTGTGAAAGAAATAGAACCGGCCCGATTGCATTTGAATGAAAATAAATGGGAGGTTCAGACAAAAGGAAAAGTAGTCTTTAAATAAATGAATTTAATAGGACCATGGATATAAGTTTAATTATTACTATAGTAGTAATTGTAATCTGGATTCAAATAGCTTTCTTTTTCAAGACAGTTGTTGGTATAAGAACCCTGAAGAACTTATATCCTTCAGTGAGCACTTTGAGTATTATTAAAGAGAATGGTACCCAAGTGATCAGTGTGAATAGTAAGAAGGTGTTGCTAGATTTTACTTCCATTATAGATTCAACCAACTCTTATCTTAGAGAAAATCAAGGTACAGATGATTTTTATGTTATTCAGAATTTATCGGAAAGGGTTTCTACTTCAAAAGAATCAGAAGCTGCATCCGGTATTTCAATACCTTTGTATGTAGGGTTAATGGGTACGTTTGTGGGAGTTGCTGTAGGGCTATTTTCTTTGAACGTGATTGGAATCTACAGTGAACAAGGAATTAATTATTTTCTATGGGGAGTAGTGATAGCTATGGTAACAAGCTTTGTAGGACTCCTTTTATCAACAATTGCTAATTACAAACTAGCATATGCAATTAAGTGCAGAGATCACAAAAAAAATAAATATTATACATTTGTTCAGACAAAACTCTTGCCGGGAATGGGTAGTAATATTGTTGATGCATTAGGTCGATTGAAAGGTACCCTTGATAACTTCAATACAGTTTTCTCTGATAATATTGGCAATATTAACAATATAGTAGTTAATCTTGCAGAGAATATGCAGACAATAGCCGATGGAATAGGTACTCAGAAAGAAATCTTAAATGAACTGTATAGCAGTAAATATCAGAACCTCATAAAAGTCAATATGGATATAATTGACCGGACTGAAAAGATGCTGCCAGCAATGGATGATTTTGTACAGAAGCAGAAGAATCTTAATGAAGTGATGGAAAAAAATTCACAGTTTATTGCTAGTATGCATAAACTCTTGGATCGTGTTTCTACATTTGAAAGTAGTATTAATGAGTTGGGTGAATCAATAAACGAAAGCCAACTATTAGGTAGTAAGCAGCTGAATCTTGTTCAAAGACATTTAACTGATTTGGATCAGAAGCAGTCATTAGTTGAAAATTATACGAATCAAAGTAATGACGTCGTAGAAGAATACCTGAAAGTGAATTTGAAAAGTGTTCGTTCTTTGGTAGATAATTTTGAGACTGCGATAAAAAATGCTTTTGAGATTACCAATCAGGAAAGCCCATTCCAGAAGTTGGCTAATCTGGAGGTGATTTCTGAAGAGATAAAACAACTCAATGAAACATTGTTTTTGTATACACAAAAAGAAGAAGAGTTTATGGATATTGTTTCAACAATTCGTAATGATGTTAAATCTCTAAAATCGGATGGAACTAATATAGAAGATTCTTATGAAGGGGATGCTGAAGAATAATTTATAGTAATAATGAAGAGTAAAGACCTTTTTTGGCCGGGTTTTGTTGGGCTGTTAACAATAATGTTTGTTATCATGTTAGTTCTTTTTGGCTTAAGTTTTAAAGTTTATACTGAGAAAACAAAAGTAATGGTAGAGCAAAATACAAGACTAAGAGGCATAGAGAAGGAATATGTGTATATAAAGAGAAGAAACAGACAAACAGAATCATTTAGGTCTGATACAGTGTTTGAATATTTACCTTCTTGTGATAAATATATAATTAAATCGTTAAGAGGTAAAGACATTTTTGTAGCTAATAAATCTGATCTAAAAGATAAATATTTGAAGGAAATATTAACATCGGGTCATGCAATTGAATCTTATCTTAATAAAATTGACAAGGACGAGTGGACTCCCTCTTTCATATTAATCATAGAAGGATATATGGGAAATGGGTATGATAATATATCTGGAGATCCTAGCTTAGCTTATCAAACATCTTATCAGCGCGCACTCGGAGTGTACCAGCTTTGGGAAAAAGCCGGTATAGTTTTTCAGAAACAGAAAGTGGAAATTTTATTTTCTGGAAGAGGATTTGATGGAATCTGCCGGGATAATAAACGTAGAAAAATTAACTTTCTTTCTATTCGGTTTCTCTCAAGAAATAATTTTTAATAATAATTTCAGAACTCAAAATCTATAGTAGTCTATTTACATTAATTTTTTGATATGATTCTATTCTGGGATAAAAGGATCTTTATCTATATAAAAGACCTGTGAGGACTACAAAACATATACAGACTAATCTATAAAATACGATATTCAACAACCTGATTGTGCTTGCTTAGGTACAGACGAGGAATGAAATACCATAAACTAGTGAACTAAAAGTAATTTTTTATTTATAAATATTCTCGTAATTTCATATTTACCATCGTTCTACATTGATAATTATTGCTCAGTAGTTCCAGGTTGACAGGAGAATATTGTGATTGACTTTCCAGGTAATTTGCAATCAATTTCTGTTATTACTGTTTCCGGAGAGAATGTTGAAGAACAAGTAATTTAAATATTTCCATAAATGAATATTTATTTGAATGTAAATATTTTGTTTGGTAAGTTATTTCAAGGTTGAATAAAGAGAATAGACTATATACCCGTAGTGCATTTAGGCAATACATGTTTTGATGTTATTAATATTTCTATTATTTAATTTATTAATTAGCTGAATAAGAGTTAGAGCCATAATTTTCGAATGAATTCTAGTTTTAAATCCATTGAAAGACTTAGCGTAATTCCGACGAATCATAAACTGATCACATAACTGAGAGAATAACGTTTCAATTCTTTTTCTGGCTTTTCTAAAAACAATATATTGCTTAGCATACCCATGCTGATTATTTCTCATGGGAACTTCTAGTTTAATGTTGTTTTCTTCAAATAGATCCAACTGATAATTAACACTCAAATATCCTTTATCTCCCAGAATAGTACAGTCATAATGATTCTGCTTAACATCTTCGAGATAATGAATATCATGTACGGATGCTTTTGTTAAGTCGAAATCCGAGAAAACCCCATCAATAGTACATATTGCATGCAGTTTATAACCATAGTAATACATCCGTTGTGTTGCACAATAACCTTTATCAGGTGAGGTTTCAAAAGTTTCCCTACAAATGCCACCTCGTCTACTGCGACTTAATTTACAAACTTCTAAAGGCATACTATCTACTATGAAATAATCCCTGCTCGAACTAATCTGAAAAACTATTCGTTTACGCAACTGTTCTTTGAAATAAAATAATTTACGTCTTCTTCTATTATAAACGCTTCGTTCAATCCTTAAACTCAATTTATCAGGGAGAATCCTGAATAGTTGATATTCAGAGTCAATACCCATATATTCTGAGGTTAAATCAATAGCAATCAATTCGATATCTGATAACCTGGGTTTACGAATCTGATTAAGAAAATTCATTTTAGACTCTATTTGTTGCAATATCTCTAATATTTTTCCGTAATTTGCATTGAAGTTGCTCATATATTTAATCGTTTGGTAGACAATTAAATATAGTCATTTATTTGATAATGAGCAACTTCTTTTCTTTTTATCCAAATGCACTACGGGTTAGACTATATATATTTCTCTAATTATTACTAGGTCTCAAAGAATAAGGACTGATATTTTATCGGGTAAGCGATTTGTTAAAATAATGCTTACCCGATTTTTTTAACTTTCTTAAAAGTCTTCTTTAGGAAACTTTAGAGAGATAATTTGTTTTTTCTTTTTGTATCTAAGGTATGTAATAAATTTGTTTACAAAATAGGTTGTAATCACATCTGCAAAAAAGACAATATTAATATTGATATATTTTAATGCATAGAAATTGGTTAAGATCATTATTATAGAGGCTGAAACGATAATAATCATTGCAACTCGAGGAGAAAAACCTATATCAATCAGTCTGTGATGAATATGCTTTCTGTCTGGACAAAATAGACTTCTATGTACGCAGATTCGAGCATACATAACCTTGACTGTGTCAAACATAGGAACAAAGAGAGCAGAACCTGCTATTAAAATGTCTCTGGTTTGGGGAGCAGAAGATGAATCTGTAATATCCATCGCTAGTCGAATCCCTAGAAATGACAATAAAAAGCCAAGCATAAGAGAACCGGTGTCTCCCATAAATATTTTATTTTTGCTGCTAAATACATTATAATAAAAGAAAGGAATAAGTACTCCTAGCATAGTAAAACAGATGATAGAGAAAATCCATTGTTTGCTGATGTAAAATAAGTATCCATAAGCAATTAATGCTGTAGCACTAATACCTGAAGCTAATCCATCAATTCCGTCAATCAGATTAATGGAATTTGTAATGAAGATGCAAAGGAGCATAGTAAAAGGAATACCAATCCAAATAGGTATTTCATAGATGCCAAACAATCCATCTAGATTATTTAAGTAGGTGCCACTTAATATGAGAAAAATTGAAGCTATAAATTGCATAATGAACTTCTTCTTATAATTTACGCCAGATAGATCATCTTTTATACCAACTATATAAAGAACCAAAAGTCCTGAAATTAACATCATAAAATCGCTAAGGGTATCATAGAATGCAGGGCTAATAGTACTGTCAACTAATTGACATCGGATGTAGATGGTAATTATTGAAGTTAAGAAAAGAACTGGCAGAAAAGATAATCCACCTAGTCGGGGAACTGGAGCTTCGTGCTGTTTTCTTTCATTAGGAATATCAAACAATTGTCTTTCCTTGGAAATCAAAATAATTCTAGGTAAAATAAAACTTTCCATACCAAAGGATAGGGTAAATCCAAATAGAATAAACGCAATGCAGATTTTATACTCGTCCATAATAGTTTGATTTAAAGTTGTTTACAAGACTCCTGAGGTGATGAATATTTAATTTTTAAATATCATAAAATAATATAGTGATATGAAGAGTATCAAATAAATAACATATAAATGAGCTTAAAAGTTCTCATCAGAAGAAGCTTACAATTAAAAAATACACTATTTATGCTAAAAAGTCCACAGATATGTGGAAAAGAGTCTATACTTTTGTCCGTGAATACAATCAAAATAATACTATTGAACTCAATAATTATGATTAATAAAATGTTTAAAGCAATATTTTTAGGTGCTATTTTATGCGCTTCACATGTGTTCGCCCAGGAAAAGGTCCTGAATTCTTTGCCTTGGTCAGTGCGCATGGCTCAATCAGAAATGATTCGTTGTCCTCAAGCGTGGCAACTCGATTTTCAGCCAACTCTGAAATGGGATTACTGCCATGGATTAGAGTTGGGAGCCATATTGAATGTCTATGATGCTTATGGCGATAAAAAGTTTTTTGACTATGCTCTGTCGTATGCGGATACTATGACCCGTGAGGATGGAAGCATTGAAACATATAAATTATCTGAACTTAGTTTGGATCGCATAAATACTGGTAAGTTTTATTTCCGTATTTATGAGCAGACTAAGAACGAAAAATATAAAAAGGCTCTTGATCTTTTGAGAAGCCAGTTGAATAGTCAGCCACGTACATCTGAAGGTGGTTTCTGGCATAAGAAAGTATATCCTCACCAAATGTGGTTGGATGGAATATATATGGGTTCTCCTTTTTATTCAGAATATGCTTTCCGTAATAATCGTCCGCAGGATTATGCTGATGTAATAAAGCAATTTGTAGTAATTGCCCATCATACTTATGATTCGGCTAACGGGCTTTATCGTCATGCATGGGATGAAAGTCACCAACAAAAATGGGCAGACAAAAAGACAGGACAGAGTGCGCATTGCTGGGGAAGAGCAATGGGATGGTATGCAATGGCACTTGTTGATGCACTTGATTATATTCCTAAGCATGAAGTGGGCCGGGATTCTATACTAAACATTTTAAACAATGTGGCTACTCAGATTAAGAAATATCAGGATAAAAAGAGTGGCCTTTGGTATCAGGTGATTGACAGAAGCGGAGACAAGGGTAATTATCTGGAATCTTCTTGTTCTACAATGTTTGTCTATACTTTGTTCAAGGCTGTACGTATGGGATATATAGATAAAGCTTATCTGCAAGTGGCCGAAAAAGGCTATAAAGGAATTCTTCATGACTTCATTGAAGTAGATAAACAAGGACTTGTTTCTATAACAAAAGCTTGTGCTGTAGCTGGACTTGGTGGAAATCCATACCGTTCGGGCGATTATGAATATTATATCAACGAAAAGATTCGGGCTAATGATCCAAAAGCTGTAGGTCCGTTTATTCTGGCTAGTCTTGAATGGGAAAGACTTCATAAATAACAAATTATAAAAATAAAAATAATCATGTTTGTAAAATTAGTTAAGACTTTTATTCTTTCTATTGTGTTCTGTGCTACAGCTCAGGCTCAGGTGCAAGATACAATTGTTGTTGCTCGTGATGGAAGTGGTAAATACAGAAATATTCAGGAAGCTGTAGAAAGCGTGCGTGCTTTTATGGATTACACGGTTACTATCTATATAAAGAAGGGTGTATATAAAGAGAAGGTTGTAATTCCTTCCTGGATAAAAAACGTGAATATTGTAGGGGAAGATGCTGAAAAAACAGTAATTACTTATGATGATCATGCAAATATTAATAAGATGGGTACGTTTCGTACTTATACAGTAAAGGTTGAAGGGAATAACATTACTTTTAAAAATCTGACGATTGAAAATAATGCCGAACGACTAGGGCAAGCTGTTGCACTCCATACTGAGGGAGATAAGCTAATATTCATCAATTGTCGCTTCCTTGGTAACCAGGATACTATTTACACTGGCACAGAGGGAACACGTCTTTTGTTTTCCAATTGCTATATAGAGGGGACTACCGATTTTATCTTTGGTCCTTCAACTTCGTTATTTGATTATTGCACTATTTGCAGTAAAAGTGATTCTTACGTTACGGCAGCTTCAACTCCTCAGAATATTAAGTATGGCTATGTTTTCAAAAACTGCAAGTTAACAGCAATTGTAGGAGTAACCAAAGCTTATTTGGGACGTCCCTGGAGACCTTATGCAGCGACTGTATTTATGAATTGCGAATTGGGCAAACACATTCTTCCTATAGGTTGGCACAACTGGAAGAATCCTGGAAATGAAAGGACCGCACGTTACTCAGAATACATGAATACTGGTGAAGGTGCTTCTTCTAAAGAGCGAGCATCTTGGAGCAAACAGCTCACTAAAAAAGAAGCTGCAGAATATTCTATAGAAAATATATTTAGAACAGGAGACTGTTGGTTGCCTAATAAATAAGCTGATTAACTTAGCTTGATTCAATAAAAAAATAGAAATAGCTTATTAAATTAACAGAAGGCTGCTTTATATATGCAGTCTTTTTCTTTGTAAGTATTCTCTTAAAAGCTAATATTTACACACAATACAATAAAATGTGGACTGTCAAGCTAAGCTTTTTTAGTAAACTTGCAATCTGAAATAACAGATAACAGAATTATGAGAAACAAAATATCTCTTTTATTGATTGCTTTTCTTGTTTTTTCTGCCTTTAAGACAGATCGTGTGATAACTGTATTTATGATTGGTGACTCTACCATGGCCAATAAATCGCTTGAAGGAGGTAATCCAGAAAGAGGGTGGGGGCATGTGCTTGCCGGATTTTTCGCTGAAGATGTACGGATTGATAATCATGCGATGAATGGACGAAGCTCTAAAAGCTTTATTGATGAAGGACGTTGGGAAAAAGTAATTAGTCAGGTGAAGAAAGGCGATTATGTATTTATTCAGTTTGGACATAATGATGAGAAAGCTGATTCTACGCGTCATACTGATCCGGGTACAACATTTGATGCCAATCTTCGCAGGTTTGTAAACGAAACCCGTGCAAAAGGTGGAATACCAGTTCTTTTCAATTCTATTGTTCGTCGGAATTTTATCCGTCCGCAGGATAAAGACATGAATAAAGATGCTCGCAAGGTTCCTGGAGAGGAATCTCTTCCAGCAGAAGGAAAGACTCTTTTCGATACACACGGAGCTTATCTTGATTCTCCGCGCAGAGTGGCTAAGGAATTAGGAGTTGCGTTTGTAGATATGAATAAGATTACACACGATTTCGTTGAGAGCCTTGGCCACGTTCAGTCTAAAAAGCTATTTATGTGGATTCCTGCCAATAAATTTGCTGCATTGCCAAAAGGTCGTGAGGATAATACTCACCTGAATATATACGGTGCTCGTGTGATTGCCGGACTTACTGTTGATGCTATAGCTAAAGAAGTTCCTGAACTTGCTAGGTACGTTCGCCATTATGACTACGTAGTTGCACAAGATGGAAGCGGAGATTTTTTCACCGTTCAGGAAGCAATCAATGCTGTTCCCGATTTCCGTAAGGAGGCACGTACCACAATTTTAGTTCGTAAAGGAATCTATAAGGAAAAACTGATTATTCCTGCTTCAAAGATTAATGTATCACTAATCGGACAAGAAGGGGCAGTGATCTCTTATGACGATTATGCTTCGAAGAAAAATGAGTTTGGAGAAAATAAATCAACCTCAGGATCTTCCAGTTGTTACATCTATGCTCCCGATTTCTATGCTGAAAACATAACTTTTGAGAATACTTCCGGACCAGTTGGACAGGCTGTTGCCGCTTTTACAGATGGAGACAGAATTATGTTTCGCAAATGTAGATTCCTGGGCTTTCAGGATACACTTTACACTTATGGAAAAGAAAGTCGTCAATATTATGAAGACTGTTATATAGAAGGTACAGTAGATTTTATTTTCGGATGGTCTACTGCAGTTTTCAACCGTTGTACCATCCACAGCAAAGGCAATGGTTATGTTACTGCTCCTTCTACCGACCAAGGCAAACCTTACGGATATGTATTTTATGATTGCAAACTGACTGCAGATGACGGAGTAAACGATGTGTGCCTTGCCCGTCCATGGCGGCCTTATGCTAAATCCGTTTATATCCGTTGTGAACTAGGCAAACATATAATTCCTCAGGGATGGAACAATTGGGGAAAGAAGGAAGCTGAAAAGAACAGTTTCTTTGCTGAATATAAAAGTAAGGGAGAAGGTGCCAATGTTGGTGCCCGTGTTTCTTTCTCTCATCAGTTGAAGGATCTAAAGAATTATGATATGGAAAAGATTCTTGCAGGAGATGATAACTGGAACCCAATAAAGAACGGGACGGATAAATTGATAACTAAAATCAGGTAATTTAAAAGCTTGGTGAGATAATAATATTCCCTTGTACAAAACAATTCATTCTTCTGTACAGAAGATCTAATTTTTTTGTACAAAAGAATGTAATCTTTTGTACAAGGGAATAAAAATCATTCTAGAGAGATCAACCAATTAGCCGCTAGGAAATAAAATTAATTCTATTAATTTGTGTATTTTTGAATCAGGAATATTACGCAAATTGATTTATAACTATGAGAAACCTTTTTTTTATACTTCTACTCTGGATATTTTGCTTCAGTGCTAAAGCGCAGCAAAGATGTTCTTTTACCCATTATTCTTCTGAAGATGGCCTGTCACAGAATACAGTGATGAGCATGCTGCAAGATCACAAAGGTATTATGTGGTTTGCTACCTGGGATGGAATAAATAAATTCAATGGCTATACATTTAAAACCTTCAAGGCTCGTCAAGGAGATTTGATCAGTTTGACAAATAACCGAGTAGATCAAATGGTTGAAGATGTATACGGTTACATCTGGGTGCTCACTTATGATAATCATGCCCATCGGTTTGATCCTGACACGGAAACGTTTGTTCAGGTCCCTTCCTCGGGAGAGGGCAGTACCATGAATATACGGTCCATAGAAACAATGAAGGGTGGAACAGTATGGCTCATTACTGAAAATGAAGGTGCGATAAGAATTCTTACCGATAGAAACACTCACAAACTCACAACCGATATTTATTCACAGAAATCCGGACTCTTTCCTACTCAAAAAGTCTATAAGGTTTATCAGGATGTATCGCATAATGAATGGATGCTCACGGACAATGGCTTGGCATTAATCAGACCGGGGCAAAGATATCCTGTTTCTTATTTTGTGGATAAGAAGAATTTTCGTCATCGCCAGAGCCAGGCCTTTTATTCTTTACAGGAAACTTCTACGGAAATGTTCTTTGGATCAGATAAAGGCAGGGTTTGGAGACACCAAAAGAAAGGCGGACGTTTCCAGCTATTGGTTCTTCCTACAAAGTCGGATATAATTTCAATCAATTCGGTATCACCTGATGAACTAATTTTCTCAACTTCAGATGATGGATTCTTTACTTATTTTTTGAGCAATAAGGAAATTATTCATTATAATACAACGACCTGTGCAGCTCTTCCTTCAAATAAAGTTCTTTCTGTTTACGTGGACCGCTGCAAGGAAGTATGGTTCGATTTGAAAGATGCCGGAGGAGTTACTCATTTTAATCCGCATACCAATAAGGTTAAACAAGAAATTTTGAAAACAGAACTGGCAAGTGCTACACGTTCACAACCAGCTTTTCATATTCATGAAGATGTTAATGGATACCTTTGGGTTCATCCTTATGGAGGAGGAATGTCCTATTTTGACAGGAAGCAGAATAAAATTATTCCTTTCTATAACGAACCTGATTCGCCTGACTGGCACTTCTCTAACAAACTCCATTCAGCCATGTCTGACAGACAGGGGAATTTATGGATGTGTACGCATTCAAAAGGACTCGAAAAGATTACTTTTCTCGATAGTCAGTTTCATTTAGAAACTCCTAATCCGCACGATTATGAATCATTAAGCAATGAAACCCGTGCTATATTTGAAGATAAGAGCCATAATCTTTGGGTTGCATTAAAGGATGGTACTTTGCGTATTTATGATTCAAATCGTAATTATACAGGTTATCTTACCGAATCCGGATCAATCAGTCAAAGTGGCCCCAAACTAAAAGGCGTAGTTTATTCCATAACTCAAGACAGAAAAGGTGTTATCCTGATTGGAATGAAAGGTGGTGGTTTAGTTCGTGCGGAAAAAACTGGTAGCCAGTTTCGCCTTTCCCGCTATAATTATAGCGAAGACGATATTTATAGTCTGAGCGACGATAATATTTATTCTATATTTGAAGATTCAAAAGGAAGGGTATGGATTGCCACTTTTGGCGGTGGCATTAATTATATTGATGAGGATAAGAATGGGCGTATTATCTTTATCAATAACCGAAATAACTTAAAAGGATATCCTATTGATCAGTGTTATCGGGCTCGTTACATAACTGAGGACGTTAAAGGAAATATTTGGGTAGGTACTACTTCCGGAGTCATTTCTTTTAAGGATAACTTCTCAAATCCAGAAGAAATACAGTTTAATCATTATTCCCGTATACCGGGCAATCCAAATAGTTTAAGTAATAACGATGTACATTGGATTCATTCAACCAGAAAAGGCGAATTGTATTTTGCTACTTTTGGTGGGGGACTTAATAAACTGATATCAGCTTCAGGAAAAAATAAGGCAATATTTAAATGCTATACAGTGAAAGATGGTGCCCCATCGGATGTATTGCTTTCAATGCAGGAAGATACAAAAGGGAATCTCTGGATAAGTACAGAAAATGGTTTAAGTAAATTTATCCCTTCACAGCAAAGATTTGAAAATTACGAGGATAAAAGTTTTGCTTTCAAAGTCAATTTCAGCGAAGGAACTTCCGAAGCGGCATATAATAATGAACTCTATTTTGGAACCACAAGCGGTATCTTTCATTTTAATCCGCTGACTATCCGTAAAAGTACTTATGTACCTCATATAACTTTTTCGCAACTTATGATAGCCAATAAGGTTGTAGAGCCGGGAGAAGAGTCAGTTCTGAAGGTTACCTTGGATAACACAAAAGAACTAAAGCTTTCACACAAAGAAAACATAGTAACTATACAATATGCAGCGCTGGATATGCGGAATTCTCAAAACATTCAGTATGCGTATATACTAGAAGGGTTTGACAAGGAATGGACAAATGTTGATAAGCAACGTACGGCTACTTATACAAATCTTCCGAAAGGTGATTACGTATTCCGGGTGAAATCAACAAACAGTGATGGTGTGTGGGTGAACAATGAACGTAGTATTAAAATTACTATATTACCCTCTTTTTGGGAAACTCCATGGGCTTATATGCTCTATTTTATTCTGATTCTTGCATTGATTCTTATTGCTGTATATATATTGTTTACAATCTATCGGTTAAAAAATGAAGTATCAGTTGAACAACAAGTTTCAGATATTAAACTTCGCTTCTTTACAGATATATCTCATGAATTGCGTACACCGCTAACGTTGATTTCCGGACCGGTGGAATATGTTCTTGAAAGTTCAAAGTTACCCGACGATGCCCGTGAACAACTTAATCTGGTAAAACGAAATACAGACCGCATGTTGAGATTGGTAAATCAGATACTTGACTTCCGGAAGATTCAGAATCGAAAGATGAAAATGAAGGTACAGGAGATTGATGTGGTTCCGTTTGTTCGTCGTATTATGGAGAGTTTTGAATCAATGGCCGAAGATCACCATATAAAGTTTATACTTGAAAACGAGAAACCTCAGATGATTCTTTGGGCAGATATAGACAAACTTGAAAAAATGGTATTCAATCTTCTTTCTAATGCCTTTAAATATACGCCTCAGGGGAAAATGATTAAGGTCATTATTAAAGATGAGGACATTACATTGGCAATTGGGGTATGTGATCAGGGTATTGGAATTGCAGACAACAAAAAGAACTCTCTTTTTACCCGCTTTGAGAATCTGGTTGATAAAAATATTTTCAACCAACCTAGTACCGGTATTGGTCTATCATTGGTGAAAGAACTGGTTGAGATGCATAAGGCCAGAATTCAGGTGGAGAGTAAACTTGGAGAAGGTAGTTGTTTTACAATCCATTTCCTTAAAGGTAAGGATCATTACGATGAAAATGTAGAGTTTATTCTTTCTGATTCAAGTAATTTTGAACTAAATGAAATATTGCATAGTGCTGATATTCAGTATAACGGACAATCTAAAAATTCTGAAGTGACAGATGAAAATGAAGATTCCATGAAAGAAACAATGCTTCTGGTGGAGGATAATGCTGAACTTCGGTTCTTTTTGCGTAGCATTTTCAATTCTTCGTTCCAGGTAATTGAAGCGGCTAATGGTCAGGAAGGATTGGAAAAGGCATTGAGGTGTGTCCCTGACATGATTATCAGTGATGTAATGATGCCCGAGAAGGATGGTATTGAACTAACCAAAGAGCTGAAAGCAGAAATGGCTACTAGTCATATTCCTATTGTACTGTTATCAGCCAAGTCGGCCATAGAGAGTAAACTGCAAGGGCTGGAATTTGGAGCAGATGATTATATAACAAAGCCATTTAGTGCTGTATATCTGAAAGCCAGAGTTGATAATTTACTGGCGCAACGACATAAATTACAGGAACTCTATCGTGCAAATCTGATGGTCCAACCTAAAGAAGATGATGGTGGACTAGCAGAACAAGCAGTTATGTCGCCACATGATTGTAGATTTATGGAGAAACTTCTTGAATTGATGGAAAAGAATATGGATAATGGGGCTCTAGTTGTAGATGATTTGGTACAGCAATTAGCTGTAAGTCGTTCTGTTTTCTTTAAAAAACTAAAAATGCTCACAGGATTAGCTCCAATTGAATTTATAAAAGAAATGCGTGTAAAACGAGCTGTTCAACTTATTGAAACAGGCGAGTATAATATGACACAGATTTCTTATATGGTTGGTATAAATGACCCTCGTTACTTTAGCAAATGCTTTAAGCAAAAATATGGAATGACTCCAACAGAGTATAAAGACAAAGTTGGAAAGAATTATAAGTAATTTACATAATTATATGAGATCACATAAGCTAATTTTTTGGATTGTCGTTGTTCTTTTGCTGGCTGGTTTGGCAACCATCCTTTTTGCTATCTTTTTGGAAGCTCTTCAATAAAACAAGGTATAGAAATTTTGTTTATATTGAAGGCTGTATCTGCATTGAAATTTCATTGTTTATAAATAATGAGATATCAGTACAGATATAGTCTTCCATTTTTTAACTGTATAATGAGTCATTAATAAACTAAGATTATAGGACTTTAATAATAGAGTCTGCTGTGCTTGATGTTATCTCAGCCAGAGAAACATAATAATGACAGAACTTGAATTCTTTTAAAAAACAACTGAAATAGATTCCTAATTATATGTATGCTATTAATAATTGAGTTCGACAGTGTAATATTTAGCCTTTCCCAATTATAAATCGATATTTCTACATAAAGAATCAATATATCCCAGTATTCTTTTTCATATAATCATACTTTTGCTGCAGATAAACGGTCGTAAAAACCTTTATTCCTTAATTTAACAACTGTAAAATATAAATTTATGAATCGAAAAACACTTGCCAAAAGGGCAATTGCAACTCTATTTCTGAGTATGCTTTGCCTTGTTTCTTTTGCACAAAGTCATGCGGTTACCGGTGTCGTTACAGATGCTAACGGTGAACCTATGATTGGAGTAAATATAACTGCGGTCGGTACAACAAACGGAACTATTACGGATTTAGATGGTCATTATTCTCTTTCAGTTTCTGACAATGCAAAACTTCAGTTTTCTTTTATTGGTTACATACCTCAAGTTGTAAATGTAGGTAATCAAACAAAAATTAATGTGAAGCTAGTAGAAGATGCAAAAAATCTTGATGAGGTTGTTGTTATTGGTTATGGAACAGTGAAGAAGCGTGATTTAACAGGCTCTGTAGCTTCAATCAGTAACAAAGATTTAGTAGCTAATCCTGTATCAAATGTAGCTCAGGCATTGCAAGGTCATTTGCCAGGCGTATCAGTAATGTCTCAGGATGGACGTCCGGGTGCTGATGTTTCCATTCGTGTACGTGGAGGTGGTTCTATTACTCAGTCCAATGATCCACTTTTTATTGTTGATGGATTTCCAGTAAGCTCAATCTCTGATATCCCAGCAGATCAGATTGAAACAGTTGATGTGTTGAAGGATGCTTCTTCAACAGCAATCTATGGTGCTCGTGGTGCTAATGGTGTTATCCTTGTAACAACTAAAGGAGCTAAAGCTGATAAAGTTACAGTGACTTATAACTCTTATATGCAGGCAAAGAGTGCTGCTAAAACTTTAGATGTACTTGATGCGCAAGATTATGTACTTCATACATGGAGCTATGCTAAAGCTTTGGGTGCTAGTTACGGTGATGCTGTTGCTTCTTATTTTGGACTAGGTTCTACAAATGGAAATCACTATGCAGAATATGCTAATGTAAAGAGCCATGATTACACTAATGACTTACTTCGTTCTGTTATTTCGCAAAGTCACGATTTGAGTATATCTGGCGGAAATGATAAAACTAAAATTTTATTTGCAGCCAACTATTTGAATGATACAGGTATTAAAATTAATTCTGGTTATAGTCGTTTTAATGGTTCTTTGAAGATTCAACAGCTACTTCTTCCTAACCTGAAACTCGATCTTGATCTTAGATATACAGAGAATATGACTGATGGTAAAGAAGATGGGGCAACAAATGGAAAAGGTTCTTTACTTTCTAATGCGTATTCTTTTCGCCCTATTGATAATCCACTTGGCACAGGTGTTTTTGCAGGATTTGGTAATGGTGACTCAAATGTAGACCAGTCTTATAATACCTTGGACTTAGTTAATGATGTTATAGAGAAGAATAGAAAACAGAATCTTCGTGGTATAGCTGCTATTTCATGGGATATCATAAAAGGTCTTACTGCTCGTTCTGAGCTTGGCTTGGGTAGAGGATCAAGTGAGGATAAATATTATGAGAATGGTTTGACAAATAGTTACAAATACGCCAAACTAACTAAAGGTGATAGTTGGAATGTTCGTTCTGCTACAACACTGAATTATCAAGTACAAGGATTAGGACAGGATAATAGCCTTTCAGTATTGTTAGGTAACGAGATTCTAGCTTCTAAATCAAATTCTTCTCAAATAATCGGTGCTGGTTATACTAGCAGTTTTGATTTCAATCAAGCTTTTGGTATGATTAACATGACAGATCCTTCTCTTGGTAAAGATCAGTTTTCAAATACTATTGGAACTCCAAGCAGAACTTTATCTTTCTTTGGTCGCGCTAACTATTCATATAAAGGACGTTATCTTTTAACAGGTACATTACGTGCTGATGGTTCTTCAAAATTCTCACCTAATCATCATTGGGGATATTTCCCTGCAGGAGCCTTTGCTTGGCGTATTTCTGATGAACCGTTCTTAAGTAGTGCTAAAAGCTGGTTAGATAACCTTAAACTTCGTTTGTCTTACGGTACTTCTGGTGCAGATAATATTGATGCTAGTTTGTGGAAAGAAACCTGGGCAACTTCTAAGGTAACAGTAGACGGTGTACCAACTACTGTTTATAAACCAATGGGTATGCTTTCAAATCCTGATTTAAAGTGGGAAACTACTGTATCAAGAAATATTGGTCTTGATTTTGGATTTTGGAATAATCGTCTTTATGGTTCTATTGATGCATATTGGAACAATACTAAAGATTTGCTAATGCAGGTACCTATTGATGAAACAACAGGATATTCTTATCAGTTTCAAAATATAGGTAAGACCTCAAATAAAGGATTTGAACTATCACTTGGAGCAGATATTATTCGTAAGAAAGATTTTACATTAAACGTAACAGCCACATATAACTATAATAAAAACAATATTGACGAATTGGCTGATAATGTAACAGCTCAATATGGATCTCAATGGGCATCTACTGCCACACAACCTAATTATGATTACCTTTTCAAAGTAGGTTCTCAGGTTGGCTTGATCCGTGGTTTTAAGTGTGATGGTTTTTATACTACAAACGATTTTAATTATGATAGTACAACCGGAATCTATACTTTGAAAAGTGGAGTAGCTGATCTTTCAAGTTCTATAACAGGTAACTATCCTAGTCCATTTAAAAAGGCTGCTGGTCAGAATGCATTCCCAGGTGCTGTAAAGCTACATAATATGAATCCGAGTGAAGATAATATTGTTGATAGCAAGGATGTCACTGATCTTGGTGAAGTAACTCCAAAACATACAGGCGGTTTCAACCTGAACATGAATTATAAAGGTTTTGATTTAAGTGCAGGTTTTGCATGGGCCATTGGTGGTAAAATCTACAATGCTAATTCGATGGTTAATATGTATGGAAACAAAGACGTTTCTATAGGAGCCAATCGCCTTGCTTTTGTGAAAAACTGTTTTAAGGCATATGATGTGAATGCCTCTGGTGATTTGGTTGCTGTGACAGATCCTACAGCACTTAATACATTAAATGCTAATGCTCAATATGGCTTACCTTATTATGAAAATGGTATTGTTCTTTCTACATTTATTGAGGATGCGTCTTATCTACGTTTAAATACATTGACTGTAGGATATACACTTCCTAAACAACTTATAAAGAAACTTAGTATTCAGCGTTTACGTTTCTATGCAACAGCAGGTAACTTGTTTACTATTACAGGTTATTCTGGTTTGGATCCTGAAGTTAATACATTCTCAAATAAGTCAACTACTGCAAATGCAGGAAAGTATCCAACCCTTGGACTTGACTGGGGAAGTTATCCACGTGCCAGAACGTTTACTTTCGGTCTTAACCTGGAATTCTAATATGTTATAATCAAAAAAGTAATAAAATGAAAAAAATATTATATACAATATTTGGTGCTGGTATGCTCTTCTTTAATACATCATGCACTGATTTCCTGGAAACCAAATCACCATCAGATGCAGATGTTAGCTTTGTGTTTTCTGATCCATCTACTGCTCGTGCTGCTTTAACTAATGCATATGAATTATGGAGAAGTAAGGCTTATGTACATTCTAATGGATTATTCTATGATTTATGTGCAGTTGGTTCGGACTCAGAACGCCATCCAGAAGCATATTCTGCTCAGACTCGTCATATCCCTGAAAATTTATATGCTGGAGGAACAGCTGGATTTAGTATAGACTTTAGTGATTCAAGTACAGCTTGGACAAATCTATATTCTATTATAGCTACTACTAACACGCTTATAAAATCCTTTGAAGCTTCTTCTTCTTTCCAAACTTATATGAGTGCAGGAAAGCCAAGTGAAATGTCCGAACTTTATGGTGAAGCTGTTGCTTTGCGTGCTACTGCATATTTTGAACTATGCCGTTTCTTTGGTGACGTTCCTCATCAGCTAGTTGCTGGTGTATCAGCGGAAGGACTTACTTCTCGTGATGAGATCTACGAATATCATATCAATAAACTTATTGAAGTGGAACCTTTGATGTATCGTGTTGGAGAGAATGCTACTACAGTTCCTCTTTCTATGTCTCGTACATATGTTCAAGGTTTGATAGGCCGTATGTGTCTTTACGCTGGTGGATATGCAACTCGTCGTACAGATCTGGGAGCAAACTTCTATAAGAATCTTAAAGGAGAAACATTGTCATTTACTCAATTAGGAACTGAAAATAATGGTGCAGTTTATAATAGACGAACTGATTATAAAACGTTCTATGAAACTGCAAAAATATATCTTGCTGCTTGTGTAGCCAATCCTGGTTCTGCTAAACTTTTAACTGCTGATAGCCGTTCTACTAGTAAAACAGGACAAGCATTTGGTAATCCTTATCAGAACGTTTTTCAGGAAATGATGAATGGTGATGGACAAGTGTCTGAAGAGTCTATTTATGAAATTCCTGAAACATATGGATCAAGTTCTGAACGTCCTTATGCTTTTGGTCGTCCTTCTAATGGTGGTAGCAAGAATGCTTACCCATGTAAGAGCTATGGTCAGTCTCGTTTTCATCCAACCTATTACTATGGAGATTTTGATCCTAATGACATGCGTCGTGACGTAACAGTTACTGTTACTGCAAGCTCTGGTAGCGGAAGCGAGGTTATGATTGACTTTAAACCAAGTTCTAAATCATCCGGAGGTCTTGCCAATAATAAATGGGATGAAAATAGAATGACGACTCCATATACTGCAGCTCAACGAAATGCAGGTATAAATGCTCCTTATATGCGCTGTTCTGATGTTGTTTTGATGCTTGCAGAGGTATATGCAGAGTTAGGTCAGGATGACTTAGCTAAAGCAGAACTACGTAAGGTTCATGAACGTGCATTTAAAACTGCTGCTCTTGCTAATGTGGACGGATTTATTACAAAATGTGGCGGTATAAAAGAAGCTGTTGCTCAGGAACGTAAACTTGAATTTGGTGGTGAAGGACTTCGTCGTTATGACCTTATCCGCACAGGTAAATTACCTGAAGCTATTACCAAATTAAAAGCTCAATTAAGTGCAATGATTAGTGGATTAAAAGCAAATGGCTATTATACTTTTGAGAATGGAAATACAATTTCAAAGTATATATGGACAAAAGCTATTGATGCAAAAAGCACCTTTGGTTACAGACTAACTACTCAATGTACAAACACAAGTGATCCAGTCCTTTATCCAGGATGGAGAGGACAAAATGATGCATGGGAATCTCTTGGTTGTGTATATAAGTCTACTACTACAAACATAGCTATCAAAGGTCTGTTTAATTATATTGATCCTTATGGAACTGAGGCTACTGCTTTGCTTGCTGCAGGATATAAACAAGTTGACTGGGGTAAAACAATTGTTGATAACGAGAATGAGTACTTAACAACTGTATTCTGTGGTTACCAAGAAGGTAAAGCTCCTATCTATCTTGTACCAATGAACTCAAATACAATTTCTACTTCAAATGGTAAGATAACCAATGGTTATGGTTTTGCTCAGAAATAGTAGAAAGCAAATTTTTAGAAAATGGATCTTTAATTTATAGATACTTAATAAAATAGGCTGCATACGTAAGTTTGCAGCCTATTTTGCTAAGTTATCCATACATGGTCATTGTTTCAAAATGAGTACTTTTTATGAGAATGTAATCTATTTCTCTAAATTTAAAGCAAAGGATGTAGTTATCATGGTGAATATGAAAGAAGAAAATTGGTAAGTTTTGGAATTTATAGAAAGAGGGTATGAGATTTGAATTACACACCCCTTATTTAAAACAAAATATATGGAGCTTATTTCTTATCGAGAAAGTCGGCTCTCATTGGACTGAAACAATCAATAAGTATTCCAGCTTCGAGACAGGTGCAGCCGTGTTCTGCATCAGGAGCAATATAAATGCCATCACCTGTTTCTACAATGCGTTTTTCTCCGTCAACAGTAAATTCAAATTTGCCACTTGCCACGTAGGTAGTTTGGGTATGGTAATGTGTATGAGGTGTGCCTTGAGCTCCTTTTATGAATTTCACTTTTACTAGCATCAGCTGCCCGTCATAACCCATAATTTGGCGGACAACTCCTTCACCTGCTGGTTCCCATTCTTTTTCTTTTTCAATGATAAATTTTTTGCTACTTGTTTTCATAATTCGTTTTTTATATTTTACTTTTGGGTATGTAGCTCAAATATACACAATTATTTCTAATATATGACACACTTGAAAAACATCTCTTTTAAAGTTGCCCTTTGTACATTAGTTGCAACCTTCTTTTCTCCTTCTTGTATTAAAGCTCAGTCACAGAAAACAGATGGACAAGTTCTTAAAACAATGAAGAATGCTACACATTTTATGATGGAAACAGCCAGCTATAAAGGTGGTTTCGTTTGGAATTATCTTCCCGATATGTCTCGTAGTTGGGGAGAAATGGAAGCTAAACGGACAATGGTGTGGATTCAGCCTCCTGGAACTCCTACAGTAGGTCATTTGTTATTGGACGCCTATCATGCTACTAACGATGAATATTATTATGAATCGGCAAAGAAGATAGCCAATGCTTTAATATGGGGGCAGCTCCCCTGTGGAGGATGGAATTACGCTTTCGATTTTGCAGGTGAGAACTCATTAAAGCAATGGTATGCTACCGTTGGTAAAAGCGGATGGAGATTGGAAGAATTTCAGCATTATTATGGAAATGCTACGTTTGATGATTCTGGTACTATGCAGGCAGCTAAATTCTTGTTGCGTATGTATGTGGAAAAATACGATCCTGTATACCGAAATCCTTTGGAGAAAGTTATTCATTTTGTATTAGAGAGCCAGTATCCTGGAGGAGGATGGCCACAGCGTTTCCCATTGATGTATGATCATCCTTTTCAGAGGAAAAAAGATTATTCATCTTTTATCACTTTAAACGATGGGGTAACCTCTGAGAATATTGATTTTCTCATTCAATGTTATCAAGCTATTGGACTTCAGAATGTAAAGGAACCCATTATGAGAGCAATGAATTTGCTTATTGTTCTTCAACAAGGAGCTCCTTATGCCGGATGGACAGACCAGTATACGGTAGAAGATCTGAAACCTGCTCATGCCCGCTCGTATGAGCCACGGAGCATTAATACAGGTACTACGGTGAGATCCATCCATCTGTTAATGGATTATTATAAGCTGACGGGAGAAACAAAGTTTCTTGCCGGTATTCCTGCCGCAATTGATTTTCTGGAATCTTTAGTCTTGCCCGATTCTGAAGTGATGAAGTATGGAATATCTTCCCGAGTGCGGAAAGGAAGTATGCTTCCTCGTTTTATTGACCCAGATACAGGCAGGCCATTGTATGTGCACCGTAAAGGTAGCAATGTTGTTAATGGACATTATTATACAGACCAGGATATAAGTAATACAATAGGCCATTATTCTTCTGTAGCTTTTATAGATTTTGACGAATTACGTAAAGCTTATAATGATATTAAGAACATCCCTCTTTCTGAGGTTACTGAAAGTTCTCCGCTTGTGAGTACCGAAAAAGTTCCATTGCCAAAATATTACTCGAAGGTTCGTTCTGAGGAGAAAGGCTCGGAGACAGAGGTGCTGAAGTTAATAAAGACAATATCCAAAGAAGGTTATTGGCTGACACCTCTCACCTCTATTTCTAATCCATACAAGGAATGCCCGCCTATGGCACCAAGTCAGGAAACTAAATATGCAAGTACTTTGGTTGGAGATGAATATGATACTTCTTGCTATACAAGTGAAACACCGGTGATGGGAATCTCTACTGCGGTTTACATTGCTAATATGATGAAGTTTATCGGTTTTTTGGATTCAAAGAACCAGAAATAGAGAAGAAGTATTCGCTCTCAAATGAGAGATAGCGCGTAAAGTGGTGAGAAATAAAAAAATAGGGTAGGAGAAACTTATATAGTTTTTACTCTTACCCTCTTTTCTTTATGCCATTAATTAATAGAATGCCTCATCATGAATTATTTTGCAGACAGCATTCCAATATCTCCCAGCCATTCTTCAGCCAGTAAAGTCCATTTGTTTGTTGTTCCCGGATTGTTTCTTAAAGCAATGTTATGCCCTCCTTCTGGAAAAATATGCAGAGTACTCATCTTTACATTGTGTTCTTTTAATGCAGTATAATAGAATATACTGTTCAGAGAAGGAACTGTTTTATCATCTGTTGAATGAACAATGAATGCTGGTGGCGTGTTCTCAGTAACTCTTTTATCGCATGAGAACTGATCCTTCAGTTTCTGTGATGCATCTTTTCCCAGAAGGTTCAACACACTTCCTTTGTGAGCAAATTCTCCCATTGAAATAACCGGAGAGATTAGGATTGTGAAGTTCGGGGTAAAAGAGAATGCATCTAGTTTATCACCTGTTTTGCTCCAATCTTCCGTAAAGGTTGACAGACAAGCAGACAGATGTCCACCTGCTGAACAGCCCATTACGCCAACTTTGTTTATGTTGATTCCCCATTGACCGGCGTTAGCTCGTATATATCTCATGGCCCTTTGTGCATCCTGAAGCGGAGCCTTGTAAGATTCTTCTACATCAGGAGATTGTGGCATGCGGTGGCTTAGTACAAATGCCGTTACTCCAAATGTATTATACCATTTTGCTAACTGGAATCCACTTATCTGATAAGCTAGTCGGGCGTATCCTCCGCCGGGAATAATTAGAACAGCAGCTCCTTTATTCTCCGCTTTTGACGGCTCAAAAACGTATATTCCAGGTGTGCCCACCTTATAAATCCGTTCATTGGAGATGCTGTCCTTAACTTCAATCCCTTTACTGTTTGGCATTCTACTACCTTTCCAGATAGGAATAAAATCTTGTGCAAACACTGAGGATGTAACTCCCCAGATTATCAGAAATAATAGTTTTGTTTTCATCTTAAATATTAGAATATTATAGTAGGTTATTTGTATTAGCAAGACGCGTTGGGTCGTCTTGCTGATATATTTTTTCTGTTTTCACAGAATGTTTTTTGTTATAAAAAGAGTTTTTATTTGCTGCTATAAAAGATTAAAAATCTCTTCGGCTTCATTTACAATGTGTTCCGGTTCAAATTGTTTCAATTCTGCGAATGGACGAAATCCCCAGGTTACTCCGGCAGCAGTTATTCCTGCATTCTTAGCTGTCAGCATGTCAATGCCTGAGTCTCCCACGTAAAGAACATCACTTTTATCAACCTTAGCTATAGCAAGAATATCCTCTACAACCGTAGGATCTGGCTTTGCTTTTACACCTTCGCGCAATCCGAATACAGCTACAAAAGGAATATTGCCAAAATAGTGTTCAATAAGTTTTTCTGTTCCTGACTGATATTTATTAGATGCAACGGCAAGCATTATCCCTTTCTCCTGAAGTTTAGACAACAGTTCAGGTATACCCGGATAAGGTCTGCTTCGATCCATGTTGTGCTCTCCGTAATGAATAAGGAAATGTTTGCGAACCTTTGCAATGTTTTCCTCACTCTTTTCACCTTCCGGAAGTGCGCGTTCAAAAAGCTTGTTAATTCCGTTTCCTACAAAAAACTTATATTCACTCTCTTCATGCTCGGGAAAACCAACCTTTTTCAGTGCATAATTGGTACTTTGTGCCAAATCGGCAATGGTATTAAGCAGGGTTCCGTCTAAATCGAATATTACTAATTTCTTCATTTTACATTATGTTTATGTTGCAAAGTTACGGAAAATAAAGCAGGGATAAGAACTACTAATGCTTCTTCAGGCCTTATTTAAGGTAAAATGTAAGGAGACTTAAGTAATTTTCTCTTTAGATGTTTTTAAAATGATCTACGCCTTATTTGTAATTAGTGTACACTAAAATAGTATAAAGTGTAGACCTTATTTATATATACTGTACCTTATTTTATAAACATCTGCCCGCAAACAGACTAAACAATAAAGACTGTTTGCCTTACCTCCCGGCAGAGCAGACAGTCTTATACTATATGCGATAGATATTCTTATTTTTCAATACGAAACCAATCTACCTCAGCCCATCCGCCATCATTGGTTTGGATAGCAGGACGAGTGCAGAAAGTTCCAACTTTTGCGCCAATCCATTTTCCTTCACGCGCCTGGAAACTTTTACCCAGCTTCTTGAAGTTCTTGCTATCTGTGCTGTAACTGAACTCGCATTGAGCGGCTTTATTGAACGTTACTTTAAAATAAACTGTTTTATCTTTTAATGTAACAGATTCATTAACCACTTCTGCCGATCCTTTATCTGCATTTTTACATTCATTCTGAGAAAGGATTAATCCCTCTTTCGTGTTCTCCAGTGAAAGAAGAGCATAGTTGAGTCCCATAACCAGCAATCCTGTACGTTCTCCGTAGTATTTTGGACTAGGAGCAAACCGCAGTTTCATCACTGCACTAAATTCATTTGAAGGAGTTTTCTGTAATAGCAGGTTGGCCACGTCCCACAAATTCTTATAATCCTTAACAACAGGGTAGGAGTATAGGCGTGCATAGCCTTTATCCGGTGCAAGGAAAATCCATTTCGGATTATAGTTTGCATGCCATTGCCATTGTGGTGACAAGGTCAGGGTATTAAATTCATCGCTTTCCTGAGGAGTGCAGATAGGATAAGTCTTGCCCACATTAGGTTTCTTATATGAAAGTACAGGCTCTCCGCAACCATCGCCATCTTTATCTATACCAATTACCGGCCAATCTTTTACCCATTTCATTGGTTGCAGGTGAAGAAGACGACCATAGGCACCTACATCCTGAAAATTGAGGAACCAGTCTTCCCCTGTATTTGTATCCACCCAAGCTCCCTGGTGAGGACCGTTGATGGAACTCTTTCCCTGAGCCATTACAACCTTTTCTTCGTACGGACCAAATGGATTCTTTGAGCGGAGCACTAACTGCCATCCGGTAGATACACCGCCTGCAGGAGTGAAAATATAGTAATAACCATTCCTTTTATAGAACTTCGGACCTTCACATGTTTCGTGATGATCATGTCCGTCAAAAACAATTCTTGATTCAGTAATGGCCTGAGTTGCTTCAGCATTCAGTTCGCACACTGCAATTACACTTTTCAGTCCGGCACGGCTTCCGGCAAGAGCATGAACCAGATAAACGTTGCCATCTTCATCCCACAAAGGAGTAGTATCAATAATTCCCTTTCCGGCTTTCACAAGAACAGGTTTACTCCAGCGACCTTTAGGATCTTTTGCTTTAGTCATAAACACTCCCTGATCAGGATCACCCCAGAAAATATAGAATTCATTATTATGATAGCGGATGCTTGGCGCCCAAACTCTGTTACCATGCTCAGGTCTTTCAATAGCTTCCACCGGTTCAAGCGCATAAGGTATAGCTGCATTAACAATGGTCCAGTTTACCAAATCTTTAGAATGTAGAATCTGCAATCCAGGGATGCAATTAAAACTGGAAGCCGTCATGTAATAATCATCACCTACACGGCAAGCATCAGGATCAGAATAATCAGCATAAATAATAGGATTGCGGTACGTACCATCTCCTTTGTCGGCTACCCATACTTTTGAGACATAGTTCTGCGCCATGGCGGGCAGGGTCATTAATAGGCATAGGCCTAAAGTCTGTGTAAACTTTTTCATGTAATATTATCTTTAATTGTTTCTTTGTTGCAAAAATAAAAAATTCCGAGAGAGCACAGGTGTATTATTTGTGCAATCTCTCGGAATAATTACGTATAAAAACTGTTATTTACTTAATTGTTACCTTACAAGGATGTTCCAGCTCTTTTTTCCATTCCTGAACATAGGCAAACCATGCTTCCGGAGTTTTATAACCGAATGTTTCTTTCATTGATGTAAATACAATATTGTATTCGAAAGATTTTCTGCCATCGGCTGCTACGGTATAAAGATAGTTATCTTTATCTTTCGCCTCTGCCTTTACATACTTCAGAGGAATGCAGGTAGCAAGTCCTACTGTCTCTTTTGCATATTTAATAGTATCGTTTACCGGCCAGTCAGTTCCCCAGCAAGCAACAAGTCCTTTGTGATCAGAGAACGATTTTGAATCCTTAATATCCTGAACTCCGGTGCAGAATACTTTGTTTTTCAGAACTTCATCGAAGATGATTTTCACTTCAGCATCTCTGTGACCTGCGTATAAAATATAGCGGGTAGTCATGTTTAGTTCAGAACCCTGATATTTCCAGTCATTGGCAATTACATCAACCACTGTGCGAACAGGACCGTATGCCAGAATACTTTCCGTACGGTTGCTCACCGGATCAATATGAGTAGCTTTTTTGCCGTCCCATCCTTTCAATGTTCCCAATCCGCAGCTGGCGTTTACGCGAAGCACATCATCACCAAATCCTTTTGCCAGTTGTGCATCGGTAGGGTAGAACTGAGATTCCTTCAATTCAAATCCTTTATGAAACTTACCGTATAAGTCTACAGTCTGTTTCTTATCAAAGTAAATACGGTATGCTACTAATTCAGACTCAAAAGCCGGACCGTGGTGGTGAAGCTGATTATAAAGTATTCCACCAGGAACAGAAACTGAAGAAATAGGAACATGCTGACCTTTCTTATCACTTATCAGCATATCGGCATACACTTTTGACGGATATGTCTTTGTTGATTTCTCAGAAGAAAGGACAATTTTAAAAGTCTTATTCCCTTTAGCCGGTACATCTGTTACAAAAGCAAGTTCATCCGCTTTACGATCTCCGTTTAAATCGTCAAGCTGAGAAGGAACTTCAGTCTTACCATCCCAAACAACAGCCGATTTTACAGTGAATCCAGCCTTTAAGTCTGTAATCTTTAAAACAACAGGCTCATTTTCTTTAGCTTTATTCCATTCGTTACTAACTTGAATTGAGATGCTCTTTTCAGCTTTTTGTGCGAAAGAACATAAAGGAAGACAACAATACATTGCCAAGGCAATTCTTATACTCTTTTTCATGATTAATAAAATTCTGTTTATAAAGACGCAAATGTATAATAAAACCAGTGACAATCTATGCCCTTTTTGATTGAAATCATTTAAAAATTACTGTTTTGCCCTTTTCGTTCACTTCTTTAAAAAGAATTCCATCAATCTTAATATTGCTTGCGTTTTTTATAGACAAGCTATTTCCTGAAGGAGAAGTAATTTTAATGTTATCCATTATTACTCCGTTTGCCTGACTTATTACTGCACCTTCTTTAGCATCGGTAATAACCACATCTTTAACTGTCACATTTTGAATTCTCATTTCAGGTAAGCCATTAAAGAACATAGCTCGTCCTGCTTTTTTGCAATAAATGTCTGAAATATGAATATCCTTAAACGCTGGAGTTTTTTCTGATACAGGAGGAACAACTTCTGATTGATTTGCATTCTTATCTTCTTCGGTTAATTCGTCGGGAGCTTTTCCGCCATAGAATAAATCGAATAGAAGAGGTTCATTAGGAATATTAATCATGTTGATATGCTCAATGTAGATATTTTCAACAACGCCACCACGTCCGCGGGTACTCTTAAAACGCAATCCTACATCGGTACCAATGAATGAACAGTTCGATACAAATATATTTTTTACACCGCCAGACATTTCACTGCCCACTACAAATCCTCCGTGACCATGAAGAACAACGTTGTTCTTTACGATGACATTCTCACAAGGTTCACCTCTTCTGCGTCCGTCTTCATCCTTACCCGATTTGAGGCAAATAGCATCATCTCCCGCATCAAAGGTACTATTAATGATTAATGCATTTTTGCATGATTCCATATCCAGAGCATCACCGTTTTGTGAATACCATGGGTTTGAAACATTTACATTATTTATTGTTATGTCCTCGCATGAAAGTGGGTGAAGACACCAACTTGGCGAGTTTTTAAAGGTTACACCTTGTAAAAGAACCTTTTTACACTTAACAATACTTACCATTACCGGACGAAGCCAGTCTCTTATACTTTCCCATTCGGCATCAGTATTTATTCCTGTTGGATTGTTGAAGTTCTCACAAGCTAAAGCCCCTTTAATAGATTTAGCTGTAGGATACCATATTTTTTTATCTGCACTTAAAACGCCCCCCGATTTAATAAGTTCCTTCCATTGACTTTCTGTTAACTTATCCTTTTTTACAGGGCGCCATGCATCGCCAGAACCATCAAAAGCTCCATTTCCGGTAATTGCAATATTACTTGCATTGCGTGCTGAAATAGGAGACTGGCAACGACGGGTTTCCATTCCCTCAAAAGAAGTCTTTAATACGGGATATGCATTATAGTCATTAGTAAATAAAACTAAGGCATTTTGTTCAGTGTATAGATTAACGTTACTAAGCAACTCAATAGGACCTGTTAGCCATAAACCCGAAGGAATTACAACAGTTCCTCCCCCATTGGCATTAACCTTTTTAATAGCATCGTTTATAGCTTTGGTATTGACAGCTACTCCGTCACCTTTAGCTCCGAAATCAACGATGTTAACAATATAATTAGGGAACGAAGGTTGCACTACCGGAGCCATTTTAAAAGGTATCCCATTGTATATAGCAGGATCGATATTGTTGTCTTTAGATGCAGCCTGCATATTGGAACTGTATAGTAGAGGAAGTGCACTTGCCAAAGAAAGTAGAATGTACTTTTTTATTAATTTGTTCATTATTCGTATTTTGTTTTTTATTAAAGAATCAATTCACTAACTAAATGTTGAAAAGCAATTATTATCTCCCCTCAGATGATTCTCACGGACAACCTGAGGGGGATAATAACTAATTTTAATGATCTAATCTAACCTTAAATAATTATTCTGAAAAAACTTCAGTTATAATATCTGCAAATATAGATGTGATGCAGAATTCTAATGTGTATAATTTGTTGGTTTAGGTGTATTTTTTGTTGATTTGCAGGCATATTTAGTTAAACTTACCAACTCTTTCCTTTGTTTTTACCAAAAGTTTGTATCTTTGCAGCCTAAATTAACTAATAATATAGGTATGAGTTACAATTTATTGAAAGGTAAAAGAGGCATCATTTTTGGTGCACTTAATGACCAATCTATTGCATGGAAAGTAGCAGAGCGTGCTGCTGAAGAAGGAGCAATTATCACATTATCAAATACACCCGTTGCTGTACGTATGGGTGAGGTCTCAGCGTTGGCTGAGAAGCTTAATTGCGAGGTAATTGCTGCAGATGCTACAAGTGTAGAAGATCTGGAAGTTGTATTTCAACGTTCGATGGAAATTTTAGGTGGAAAAATAGATTTTGTTCTGCATTCAATTGGTATGTCTCCAAATGTACGTAAGAAACATACGTATGATGATTTGGATTATGATTTGCTAGGCAAAACCATTGATATTTCTGCTATTTCATTCCACAAGATGCTGCAGGTAGCTAAAAAGATGGATGCTATTGAAGAATATGGTTCTGTTGTTGCTTTAAGTTATATTGCTGCTCAACGCACTTTATTTGGATACAATGACATGGCTGATGCAAAAGCTATGCTGGAATCTATTGCTCGTAGCTTTGGATATATTTATGGTAGAGAACACAACGTGCGCGTTAACACTATCTCTCAGTCTCCAACAATGACTACTGCCGGAGCTGGAATTAAGGGAATGGACAGACTGATGGATTTCTCTAATCGTATGTCTCCTCTAGGCAATGCTAATGCGGATGAATGTGCTGATTATTGCATCACAATGTTCTCTGATTTGACTCGTAAGGTTACTATGCAGACTTTGTTCCACGACGGAGGATTCTCTAGCATGGGTATGAGTCTTCGTGCAATGAATCAATACGAAAAGAGTTTTGAAGATTATTGCGACGAAAACGGTAATATCATTTACGGATAAATTTATAACAGTGAAAAGTGAGTAATCACTTTTCACTGTTCACTTTATAATAATGCGGAAATTCATATTCTTTTTTCTTTTCTGTTTAGTCTTTCTTTCCTGCAAATTTACTTCAGGTAATAAGGACGGGAATGGTATGGGCAAAAAGATACAAATATCCCGTTATGATAAAGTGTTGAATGAGTATGTGGAATTTAATAGTTTCTCTGCTCTTCAAAAAATGAATACGGAATATCTTTTGGCAACCAAGTATCTTATAGAAGATGTTTTGCGTTTGGGACAAGTTAATGATGATAAGATTAACGAGAAGCTTAAAATTTTCTATTCCGACACCACTTTGCGTAAACTAACTACAGATGCCATAGCCAAATATGACAACATGCGATGGCTTGAAAAGGGATTTACCAAAGGATTCCGAAAATTAAAGAAACAAGTTCCTTCAATTAAAATTCCCCATATTTATTCTCAGATATCTGCATTAAACGAATCTGTTGTTGTAGGTGATAGCATTTTAGGCTTTAGTATTGATAAATATATGGGAGAGGATTATCCGCTGTACAAACGTTATTTCTATGATTATCAACGGAAAAGTATGAAGCCGGAGCGAATCCTTCCTGACTGTTTTAACTTCTATCTGTTAAGTGAATACCCTTTGCCGGAGAAAGATAAAGGCTATTTGATAGATGTGATGCTTCACAGAGGAGTAATACATTATATTGTTTCTCAGACCCTGGATTATAAAACTTTTGGAGAAGAGCTTGACTATACTAAAGAAGAAGAAGCGTGGTGTGAGTATAACAAAAAGAAAATATGGGAATATATGGTGCAGAGCGGACATCTTAGAAGTACAGACCCGATGGTCATCCGCAAATACATGAAGCCAGCCCCTAATACCGCATTTTTTGGTGATCAGTCTCCAATGATGGTTGGCGTGTGGATGGGAATGCAAATAGTAGATTCCTATATGAAGAATCACAAAGAAACTACTTTGAAAGAATTATTGGAGATTACTGATTATTCCAAGATGCTTGCTGAAGCAAGATTTAACCCTTAATGTGAACTAATAATGGAAGTTGCCTTATACCTTTTGCCCGTAACTTTGGGTGAAACATCTATCGAATCCGTATTACCTGCTTATAACAAAGAAATTACAATTCAAATAAAGCATTTTATTGTAGAAGATATTCGTTCGGCTCGTCGTTTTTTAAAGAAAGTGGATAGAGAAATAGATATTGATTCTCTTACTTTTTATCCTTTGAATAAACATACTTCTCCTGAAGAAATATCTGGCTATCTTAAACCTCTGATTGCCGGTTTACCAATGGGAGTGATATCTGAGGCTGGATGTCCGGCTGTGGCCGATCCGGGTGCAGATGTAGTGGCTATGGCACAGCGTAAAAGCTTAAAAGTAATACCTCTGGTAGGACCATCTTCTATAATCCTTTCGGTTATGGCTTCCGGTTTTAATGGACAAAGTTTTGCTTTTCATGGTTATTTACCAATTGACCCTTCCGAGAGAGTAAAAACAATAAAGCATCTGGAACAACGTATATATAATGAGAACCAAACTCAGTTATTTATTGAAACGCCATATCGTAATAACAAGATGGCAGAAGATATATTGCATAACTGCCGTCCTCAGACAAAACTATGCATTGCTGCTAATATAACTTGCGAAGGAGAGTTTATTAAGACTAAGACAGTGAAGGAATGGCAAGGTAAGCTACCTGATCTTACTAAAATACCCTGTATTTTCTTGATATATAAGTAAACTGAAATCAGGCATTACTTAAGCTTCTTTAAATTCCTCGCTTATGAGTGCGGCTTGCTTTAATTGGTCGTACTCGTTTTCAAAGCATTCACCAAAGAAATTCTTCTCAAGGTTTGTTTCTATTTGCTGAAATGTCCATAACTTCCCGTCACGAAATCTGGAAGAACTGAGTAGGCTGTCATCATCAACATATAGTATATAAAGATAGATAAGGCGGTTAGTCTCTTTATTTTTGAATCTGTATTTGATACTGAATCTGGGCTCTAGTTCAGATTCCTGGGTAAAGGCTCTTCTCATAAGGCGATTCACCCCATCTTCCAGGTTCTCATCATAGCGCAGGTAACACTCCATTGGGATATCAATTTTGGATGGATTAAAGCAGACTTTATCTGATCGTCGGCTAAGGAACAACATACCCTTTGAAATAATAGCAATGCGGATAACCGGATTTATATATTGATTCTTGTAATAGAAAGTTTCAAAACTGTACTTTTTATCAATGATTTCTCCTTTATCGTTTAGTACTGGCACCTTTTCAATCTTTGAAGATAATGACAGCAAAATGGATAGTCCTATCTGACTTGTTATAATTGCTATGGTAAGAATAACTGGAGGCAGAATGTGAAGCAAAACCACTTCTGTAGTCTTACTCAATGGTGATGAAAAAATAATGAGAAGAGATGCTATTATGAAATGCGGAATACATAGCACTTGTATTAACTGTGAATATATAGCTCCAGAGTCAATGCTATACATTATATTCTCATCATAATGTGATGATTTCTTTTTCAGGAATATTTTCTTTATTTTTCTGTTTTCATAAAGGATTACTGAAACAAAAATTATTATTCCTATTTCTGCGTAAAATGCCAACATCCCTTCTGGTATATTTATAGCGGGAATTAAGGTCGATATTCCCAATAAAAGGAGTAATGCTGTTGATGCTAACAAAAGCAGAAGGCTACCTCCACGCCCTATTATTAAATAAATCAGTAACGAACATAATGCGGCTATGGCAAAGCTTATATAGATGGCCATAGTTGCAGAAATGAATTCGCTTAGAATCATGCATAGTATAATTGGTAACACTCCGGTTGTTCCGTTTATAAATAACAGGCTGGATGTGCTTTTTATAAATTTCCTGATCATAGTTTTTTCTATTCTTTTTCTTTATTCTTCAACAAATATAAAGTAGAATAGGTTCTTAGATTTTGTGTTTGTTAAGAATATGTTTTTCTGCGTGGTAGGAAGAGCGGACTAAGGGAGCACTCTCCACTTGCTTGAAGCCCTTATTTAATCCTGTTTCTTTATAAGAATCAAATTGTTCTGGAGTTATATAAGCTGCTACGGGGAAATGTTTATGTGATGGCTGAAGATATTGCCCGATGGTAAGTATATGGCATCCGTTTTGCAGTAAATCGTCCATAAGTTCCTCTACTTCTGAAGTTGTTTCACCCAGACCGACCATGATTCCAGACTTTGCTACAAGTCCACTTTGGGCGATTCTTTTAATAACTTTCAGACTGGTTTCATAATTTGCTGCACTACGTACGGATGGACTAATTCGACGAACGGTTTCCATGTTATGTGAAATGATATCAGGTTTGGCTGCAATAATCAGATCTACCAAATCCATTCTTCCCTGAAAGTCGGGAATCAGTACCTCTATTGTAGTTTCCGGATTAATGTGTTTTATCTGGAAAAGAGTATCAGACCAGTGTGATGCTCCTAAATCCGGTAGGTCATCGCGGTCAACAGACGTTATTACGGCATGAGAAAGTTTCATTAACCGGATAGATTCAGCTACATGCAGGGGCTCTTCCTGATTCAACGGCAGAGGCTTTCCTGTCAGAGTGTTGCAGAACTTACATGAACGGGTGCAGATTTCTCCGCAAATCATAAAAGTGGCTGTTCCTTCGCCCCAGCATTCGCCCATATTCGGGCAACGCCCACTACTACAAATCGTATGAAGTTTATGAGATTCTACAATACGTTTTGTGTCTGTGTAGCGTTCGTTGCTTCCAATGCTTATTTTCAACCAATCCGGTTTCTTAACTCTTTCCATTTGTGTTGTGCTCAGATAGTATCTTGTTTAAAAGATGACTTTACAGGTTGGTCTTGAAAAACTCTGTTAACTTGGTAAACAGGTGATAACGGGTATTTCCTCCGTAGATACCGTGATTACGGTTGGTATATACCTGCATATCAAATTGTTTGTTTGCTTGCACCAATTGTTCACTGTATTCGGCTGTATTCTGGAAATGAACATTGTCATCCGCCATGCCATGTACAATCAGTAGTTTCCCGCTTAGATTTTCAGCACGTGTAAATGCTGAGGAAGATGCATAACCATCAGCATTTTCCTGTGGAGTTCTCATGAAACGTTCAGTATAAACTGAATCATAGAATTTCCAGTCGGTTACCGGTGCTACGGCCACTCCTGCTTTAAACACGTTACTGCCTTCGCTCATACTCATGATAGTCATATAACCACCATAGCTCCATCCCCAAATGCCAATTCTACCTTTATCTACGTATGATTGCTTATTGAAATATTTAGCAGTCTCTGCCTGGTCCTGAGCTTCTTTTACACCTAAATTCATGTAAGTACATTTTGTGAATTCTGCTCCACGTCCACCAGTTCCTCGTCCGTCAACACAAGCCACAATAAAACCTTGTGTGGTCATATAAGCTTCCCAGCCCAATCCGCTTCTTGTTTCTCCAAGGTTCCAGCGATCTGCTACTTGTTGAGTGCCTGGTCCGCTGTATTGGTAAAGAATTACCGGATATTTCTTTGATTCATCAAAATTGGCTGGCTTCATAATCCATCCGTTTAGTTGAACTCCTGCAGAGGTTGTAAATGTGAAGAATTCCTTTTTAGGCATAACCATCTGACTGATTTCCTCTTTCAGTTTGCTGTTGCTTATTAGTACGCCCAGCTCTTTCCCTTTATTATCATTCAAGGTAACAACAGGTGGAGTAGTCAGGTTGGAATATGTGTTGATGAAGTATTTCATTGTTTTTCCAAAGATGGCACTGTTTGTTCCTTCTTTCTTTGTCAGCTTTTCTTTTCTGCCCTTGGCATCAATTGCATATACAGCTTTACGAAGCGGGTCTCCTTCATTACTTTCATAATAGAAAGTGTTTGTTGTTGGGTCCCAACCGTGGTATTTGCTTACTTCAAAATTACCTTTTGTTACTTGCTTAAGCAGGTTTCCTCCGATAGAGTACCAGTAAAGGTGATTATATCCGTCTTTCTCGCTAAAGAAGCTAAAATTGTTATCATAGAAAACAATGTTGTCGAAGTTATTTTCATTGATGTAGTACTTGCTTTCATCTCTTAATATTAACTTAGCCACTCCGGAACGAGGATTCACAAAATACATATCAAACTGGTTCTGTGTATGGTTCAATGTCATAACAGCCAGTTTTGTTGGATCTTTGGTAAAACGAATTCGGGGAATATAATCTTTTGTACCAATAGGAATATTTAATTTTCTGATCACCTTTGATTTGATATCAAAAGAGTGCACAGACACAGTTGAATTTGCCTGTCCGGATTTAGGGTATTTATACGAATAGCTTCCGGGATAATATTCGTTCTCTTTGTTTGTAGGAAATTGTCCGGCATACAAAGGAAAAGAATAAGAAGGTACAGCTGTTTCGTCGAAGCGGACAAAAGTAATCATCAGGTTATCTGGAGTAAATTCAAATGCCCGATTGTATTCAAACTCCTCTTCATAAACCCAATCGGGTACTCCATTAATTATTTTGCCAAATGAACCATCGGTAGTAACTTGTGATTCGCTGTTGCCATAAAGGAACTTCACCAGAAAGATATTATTGTTTCTTACGAAAGCCACCATGTTTCCATCAGGAGAAAAAGTAGGGACCTGTTGAGGACCTCCGTCTGAAAGTTTTTCTACCAGATTACGTTTTATTGTATAAACATAGTGAACGGCAGTAAATGAACGGCGGTAGATAGGTTTTGTTTCTGTCTGAATAAGAATTTTAGTTTCATCAGGAGATAGCTGATAACCATCAAAGGATTTGAATGTACATTCACGCGCTGTTGAAACGTCGAACAGTGTCTCCACTTCTTTCCCAGTCTTGAACGAATATTTTACAATGCGTTTTCTGTCATTACTCATCATTGTGTAATGTTCTCCATCGGACATAGGCACTAACTCGCCTAATCTTTCGCCACTGTATCTGCCTGTTATAGCATCTTTTAATGTTAATACTTTGCTGTCCTGAGCATAGATGGCCAAGGAAAGAGCACAAAATATCAATAGTAAATTAATTTTTTTCATATTGCAATACATCTGATTTCTGTTATACTCCACAAAAGTAAACATTTTAATCGATTCTGTACATAAGCATTTCTTAAAAGTTATTTTTATATAATCAAGATGAGGAGCTCCCCACGGATCGTAAGCATACTTTTCTTTCAAAGGATTGTTTTTTCTGATTTCTAAATGTGTTTTTTTTAAAATATTCTTTATCCCTCACTTCTATAATGCTAAAGGATTGATTTATAGTTTGTACACTCTGAATATAATAAATTCATCTCTCACTCATCCCTCACGGTCTAAAATATAAATTGTTAATTCTAAGATAGTTAATAAAGTGATGGATGAGGATCAAAAGTTCTCATCCATCACTTTTAGGGCCATCCCTCACGTTTTCGTTTAAAAAATAGCTGTTTTGTAGCTATTGTATGTTCCGTTATGTTTGCAAAATCTGACTAAAGGAAAATAAAAACAGTCTAAGATATTATATCTTTGCTTGTACAAAACAAATAATTGTCCTGTACAAAAGAATTAATTGTTTTGTACAGAAGAATGCATTCTTTTGTACAAGAGAATATAAATTACTGGTTTATAATTTAAAAAAGAACGCGGAAGATAAATTAAGATGAAAAGAGGAAATGTAAAATAAACCTCAGGGGGCAATTATTATTGTAAATGAAGAAATGGCGAACCTTATTTAAATAAAATACTTAACTTTGCGATTAAATAAAAAACAGAACGAATTATATGTCTGCCTATAACGACTTTTCTTCTTTTTTGCGAAAGTATTTTGATGGTAAAGTTCAGAAGATTTCCCTCAATGCCGGTTTTACCTGCCCCAATAGGGATGGTGTAAAGGGCAATGGCGGTTGTACTTATTGTAATAACCAGACTTTTAATCCGGAATATTGCAAAACTGAGAAATCAGTTAAAGAACAGTTGGAAGAAGGGCGTATGTTTTTCTCCCGCAAATATCCGGAGATGAAATATCTGGCCTATTTTCAGGCTTATACGAATACTTACTCTGAGCTTGATGAGCTAAAAAGAAAATATGAAGAAGCTCTTAGTGTAGATGGGGTAGTGGGACTTGTTATCGGAACTCGTCCTGATTGTATGCCAGATGCTTTGCTTAATTATCTGGAGGAACTGCAAAAAGGTGCTTTCCTTCTTGTTGAATATGGCATTGAAAGTACAAATGATGAAACTCTTCGCCTGATTAATCGCGGACATACCTATGCCGATACGATGGATGCTGTGCAAAGAACTGCTTCCAGAGGAATTCTTACCGGTGGTCACGTGATATTGGGATTGCCGGGAGAGTCACATGAAATGATTGTTAGTCAGGCTGAAAAACTGTCGGAACTTCCGCTTACTACATTGAAAATGCATCAGTTGCAATTAATAAAGGGAACAAAGATGGCGCGTGAGTTTGAAGAACATCCCGAAGATTTTCATTTGTATCAGGTAGACGAGTATATAGATTTGGTAATTGATTATGTGGAAAGACTTCGTCCCGATATGGTTTTGGAACGCTTTGTGTCCCAATCTCCGAAAGAACTGCTTATTGCGCCGGATTGGGGACTGAAGAATTATGAGTTTACCGATAGGGTGAAAAAAAGAATGCGTGAACGGGAAGCTTATCAGGGAAAACTATATAGATATTAAGATAAAAAGGTTATTTTTGCTGTTAAATTTAGAAGGATACAGATATTATGCAACAGAAGATTACAATTAAAGGGAAAGTTCACTATGTAGGTGTAAATGACAGAAGTAAAAGTTTGTTTGAAGCTATGTGGCCGTTGCCTTACGGCGTATCTTATAATTCATATCTTATTGATGATGATTTGGTGGCGTTGGTAGATACGGTGGATGTGTGCTATTTTGAAACTTTCTTATGCAAGATAAAGAGTGTAATAGGTGATCGTCCTATTAATTACTTGATTATAAATCACATGGAACCTGATCATTCTGGTTCTATTCGTTTGATTAAACAGCACTATCCCAATATAGTTATTGTGGGTAACAAGCAAACTTTCGGAATGATTGAAGGCTTTTATGGTGTTACCGGTGAACAATATCTGGTAAAAGACGGAGATTTCCTTGCTTTAGGACATCATAAGCTTAAGTTCTACCTTACCCCAATGGTTCATTGGCCCGAAACCATGATGACTTTTGACGAAACAGACGGAGTTCTCTTCTCTGGAGATGGATTTGGTGCTTTCGGCACACTTGATGGCGGCTTTATTGATTCCCGCATGAATGTGGATAAATTCTGGGATGAAATGGTACGCTACTATTCCAATATTGTAGGAAAATATGGTTCGCCGGTTCAAAAAGCACTTGAAAAGTTAAAAGGACTCAACATTACAGCTATTTGTTCAACTCATGGTCCGGTATGGATGGAGAACATTGAGAGGGTAATTGGAATATACGATAAGTTAAGCCGTTATGAAGCTGAAGAAGGAGTGGTAATTGCTTATGGCAGCATGTATGGTAATACAGAACAGATGGCCGAAACTATTGCAGCAGAACTATCTGCTTGTGGCATCAAGAATATTGTGATGCACAATGTATCTAAATCGCATCCGTCATATATTATAGCAGATATATTCAAATATAAGGGACTTATTATAGGAAGCCCCACTTATAGTAACCAGCTTTTCCCTGAAGTAGAATCTCTACTTTCTAAAATAGAAGTGAGAGACATAAAGGGACGTTATCTTGGTTATTTTGGTTCTTTTTGCTGGGCAGGTGCAGCCGTCAAGAGACTGGCTGAATATGCCGAGAAAAGTAAGTTTGAACTGATAGGTGATCCTGTGGAAATGAAGCAAGGTATGAAAGATATTACCTACACTCAATGTGAGAACCTGGCAAAAGCTATGGCCGAACGTCTTGAGGTGGACAGAAATAGAACACACTAATTAAATTATAATCTAAAACAACATTGTTATGAGACTAATCATTCAACCTGATTATCAGAAAATATCACAATGGGCTGCTAGTTATGTTGCAGCAAAAATTAATAAGGCTTGTCCAACAGCTGAGAAACCTTTTGTTCTTGGCCTGCCAACAGGATCTTCTCCTCTTGGAATGTATAAAGCATTGATTGATTTGTATAAGAAAGGACTTGTTTCTTTTAAGAATGTAGTTACATTTAATATGGATGAATACGTAGGACTGCCTAAGGATCATCCTGAAAGTTACTACTCATTTATGTGGAACAATTTCTTCCATCATGTAGACATTGTTCCCGGTAATGTGAACATCCTTAATGGTAATGCTGCAGATCTTGAAGCTGAATGTGTTCGTTACGAAGAAAAAATCAGAGAATATGGTGGTATAGACCTTTTCCTAGGTGGAATTGGTCCTGATGGCCACATTGCATTCAATGAACCGGGATCTTCATTAACTTCTCGTACCAGAGTAAAAACACTGACTACCGATACAATTATTGCAAACTCACGTTTCTTTGATAATGATGTGAATAAAGTTCCAAAGACATCTTTAACGGTGGGCGTGGGAACTGTTCTTTCTGCAAAAGAAGTTCTTATTATTGTTAATGGACATAGCAAAGCTCGTGCTTTATATCATGCCGTTGAAGGTGCTATCACTCAAATGTGGACTATCAGCGCACTTCAACTTCACGAAAAAGGAATTATTGTTTGTGACGATGCTGCCGCTGATGAATTAAAAGTAGCTACTTACCGCTATTTCAAGGATATTGAAGCTGATAATCTGGATCCTGAAATTTTACTTAAGAATAAGTAATTAACTTAGAATAAAGGAGTCCCGCCATTTACCTATACATAAGGGTAAATGGCGGGACTTTTCTATTATATTAAATTTGGTCGGTAAAAATATTATCTGTTAATAAGCACAGTTATGCTTATATGGATTATTTTTTCTGTTTCTTTTTTGCTTTCCTGGTTTTAATATATGCAAAGTATTTATGCTTCCTCAAGAATGCCTTTTCCCTGACGTACTATTTCTGCCTCGCCAGAAGTACAGTCCACAATTGTGGAAGGTTCAATTCCTCCAATTCCTCCGTCAACAACTAAATCTACTTCATTGCCAAATTTTTCGTCTATCAATTCGGGCGTAGTAAGGTACTCAATATCCTCCTTCTCGTTCCATGGAATAGTTGTTGTTAATATCGGCGCCTCAAGTTGCCTGCATATTTCCCGGATAATATGATTATCGGGTACACGAATGCCAACTTCTTTTCTGTTCTTGAATATTTTTGGAAGCTTGCTGCCGGCACTCAGGATAAAAGTAAAAGGTCCGGGCAGGTTTCGCTTCATTAGCTTGAAGATAGAGTTCTCTACTTTTGCATATTCACTGATATTGCTCAGGTCATAACAAATAATGGAAAGACTCTTCTTCTTAGGGTCAATGTCCTTTATACGGCAAATATTTTCTACCGCACGGACTTGTAAAGCGTGACAACCAATGGCGTACACAGTATCCGTGGGGTAGATAACTACTCCTCCGTCACGGAGGACCTGAACAATTTGTTCTATATCCTTCGGGTTATTGTTCTTTTCGTATAATTTAATTAGCATTACATAATATATTATTTACTTGCTTTTTGCTTTTTCAATCAGTTTGTCACCTTGATCTCCGGCTTCTTTTACTAGGTTGTCTGATTGCTTTTTTGCTTCTTTCACTAAAGCTTCTCCGGCCTTTTGCGCTGCCAGCTTTTTGAAAATGTTACCTCCGGCTTTTTCCACCAATGCATCTGCTTGTTTTTGTGCTTCGGCTACCAGTTTATCTCCGGCTTTTTGCGCATTAGTAACTAAAGCATCTTTTTGTTTTTGAGCATCACCCAAATCTACTCCTAGTTTCTTTCCAAGTTCATTCAGAGCTTTGCCTTTTACAGCGCTGATGGCCTGTTTTGCCATACTCTTTGTATCAATAGAAACTTTAGGAGAAGTGAATGTTCCGCCTATTTTAAGATCAAGCGTGGTTAGTTGTGCTAACGCGCCTGTTGAAGCAGGTAATTTTACCTTTCCAGAATAATCAATAGTCTGATCTAATCCGGTAGTTCCAGATAGGTTAAGTACTGTTTCACCAAACTTGATATCGAATGGCTTAGTGGCCACACGTCCGTCTTTGATGGTGAAGTCCACCTTCATATCTTTTATCTTCATATTCTTCAGATTCTCTTTCTTCACTGCAGTAGCAATCTGATCGATAACTTTCACGCCGCTAAGACTGATATCTTTAGTAGATATGCTACCGGCACCCTGCATGGATGTGAATACGGGAGACATTTGATTATCCAGTTTAGAGGTAATATTTATATTTCCGGAGAAGTTTCCTTTAATATTCTCGAAGATAGGTGCCATCTTTTGTACCATATCCAGTTCCTTATATGCCTGTGCAAAGGAAAGGCCACTCATTTTAAATCCGGCATTCAGGTCTGGACTTTTTACACTTGCTGCAGTGGAATAATAACCATTCATCACAACCGAGCCACCCATGGTGTTCATTGATAGATTCTGCATATCCACTTTACCATCTTTCACAATAAGTTTTCCATTCATATCATTGAATGTCATTTTATCAAAAAGCACCTGCTTCATGCTGGCATTCATATTAAAGTCGATATTCTTAGGAATCTCAAGAGCCGATGTGACAGTACTTGTTGTTTTAGCGGTTGTTGTCGCTGTTTTTCCTGCAGCTTTTCCTGCTGTAGTTGGGGCGCTTGTCATAAAGTCGTTCAGATTGAAGTAGTTAGACTTTATATTCATTGTGCCTTTAATAGTTTTGTTCTTTAATACATATCCAATGTAATTCTCCAGCTTACAGTCGGCAGTAATGTCATTCTTGCCAATCTTAACTGTAGTTTCGCTCAGATTGAGATATCTCGGAGTAAAAGTAAAGGTCGATCTTTGGATATTTACGTCCTTCATATCTTTCATCTTCAGAATCATATTTGATAATTTCAGAGAACCTGAAGCCTGAAACTTTTCATATTGTTCTTTTTCTACGTATGACATTCGCCCGGCCATATTCACATCTGCCGAGATAATGCCATTCAGTTTCATGCCTTCTTCCAGAGGATATACTTGTTTAATCATTCCCAGATTCAGTGTTCCTTTAGCACTTCCTTTTACATCAGGATCACTGACAGGTGTCTTAACTATGGCTGTGAGACTAAACGGATTACCTGCCATGCGGAAACTGAACGGATTAATGTTTACCTCTGTGAGGTCTGCACTACCCCCCGGATTTTTCACACTTGCATTGATATTTATTTGGTCTACGCCCGCAGGAAGAGACGGATATTTGAATGTTGCGTTCTTTACCACCATGTTTGCATTGAAAGCAGGCAATGTATCGCCCAACATAATACCTTTTGCACTTGCCGAAAGTGAAACAGCACCAGTGGTTTTAATACTTTCAAAATCTTTTGCATAAATGGCCGGTATCAGAGACAGAACATCTTTAAAGCCAACTTCGTTTGTGTTAAGCTTTAAGTCCATATCCATTCCGTTTTTCAGCATTGCCACCCATCCGTTTACGCTGGTTTTAATAGCATTAAGTTGGAAAACGTTGTCTTTAAATGTATATTTACTGTGAGCAAGGTCGGCTTCCAGATCCATATCGGCAGAGACAACTGCATCTTTAATGTAAGGGATGTTTCCCATCTTAAATGTTAATGCTTTGCTCTCAGCTTTTATTTTCAGTGTAGTGAGATCTGCTGTCAGGTCACCGGAACATTTTGCATTTAAATGATTGACAGAAGCATACATTTTCCCTTGACGATCATCGTAGATAATGTTTAAATTATCGGCAGTAAGGTTTTTGAGTTTAATTTTAAATGGCTTAGCTGCTTCTGTTTCTGCCGTTTTTGCTGTGGTGTCTGGTTTCATAATATCCCAGTTTACTTTTCCGTTTTCCAGCACAATGGCTTTTACATAAGCGTCTGACAGGTTTATTTTGGAAACATTATAGCCACTATTGCCAAATAAGGAGAAAAGATCAATCGCTACAGTTGCTTCACCGGCCTTTACCAGAGTATCGTTGGCAAACTCATCTACTCCCTTAATATAGAAATCATTGAGGGTAATGGATGCTTTGGGGAAGTTCTTGAATAAACTAATATTCAGATCCTCAAATCCAAACTTTGCATTCAGCATTTTATTACCTTCTACTACAACAATCTTCTCTATCTTTCCCCTAAAAGCATAAGGAAGTATTGCCATCAGTGCCAGAAGACATACAATTACAATGCCTGTAATTTTTAAATTTTTCTTTGATTTTTGATTCATAATGTCTGTGTCTTAGTTACTTGAATTATCTTTTTCCTTTTTTATTTCTTCAGCTATTCGCCAGTGTATTGCTGCTTTTTCTTCTTCTCCTAGTCTTGCATAAGCATCCCCCAGCAGTTCGTGCGATTTTTCGTGTCCTGGCTTTATGTCACATGCCTTTTCAAGATCAGAAATAGCTTCGTCTGTATGATTCATTTCCAGGCGCATCTTTCCACGATTGTATCTGGGCTTGAATGATCTTGGACTAAGTTTTACGGCTTCATTGAGACATTCCATTGCTTCGGTCGTTTTCTGTTCTTCAAATAGAGTCAATCCTTTTCTTACCCATGCGTCTACCATTCTTGGATCCAGTTCCAATGCTTTATCATAATTTGCCAAGGCAGCACGAAGATCATGAGCCTGAGTGATACATTGGTTTCCCATAACATAGTATTCCTTTGCATATTTTCTCAGACTTTCTCTCTGAATTTCCATTTTCCTTTTTATAGCAACGTTTTCCTCCTTCAATTTGTTTATTATTCCCAACTTTTTGCGTATAAATCTTTTTACGATAGGCTTTTCTATGTCGTATCGGGAATGAATTGCTAAAAAGAATTGTTCAAGAAACTCATCAAAGTTTCCCTTATCAAATTGCTTGACAGCTTCCGCATACTGAATATCGGCCTGAGCCTGCTTCAATGCTTTCTCTATGGCTAACTGGTTATTAAATCGTCCGGCAAAGTCCACAATTTCCTGTCTCACGAATATATCTCCGCGGGAAATCTGCTTCTTTAGCTGAATTCCTTCCAGAGAAGTGCACCGGCTTAGGGCCACATATGCCTGCCCTCCGGCAAAAACACCTCCACTAAAGTCTACTACTACTCTGCTGAAGGTGAGGCCCTGACTTTTATGTACGGTGATGGCCCATGCCAATCGGATTGGATATTGCATAAAAGCTCCCAGCTCTTCTTCTTCTATCCTTTTTTCTTTTTCGTTGTATACGTAACGTATGTTGCGCCACGAGTCTTTATTCACATCACATTCTTTTCCGTCGTCGGTAAGTACGTAGATGGTTCCCTCTTCGTCGATGCCAGATATTACTCCAATGGTGCCGTTTACCCAGCGACGTTCGTAATCATTCTTGATGAATATAATCTGCGCGCCTACTTTAAGCACTAAATCTTTCTGTGTAGGCAGACTGCTTTCAGGGAAATCTCCGGTAATCTCTCCTTTAAATATCACAGGATCACCGGGCAATTCGGCCAGTTTCTTTTCGTTGATGAAATCTACATTATCCCGTCGCGTAGCAAGAGTGATGTACATATCTTCTTCCGATTCCTCAATGCGGGTGTTGTATCGGGTATTGAGCAGTTGCAGATCGGCAGCTCCGGCAGTATTGTTCCGTATATGGTCCAGCACGCTCACAAATACCTTATCAGTCTGTCGGTAAACCTTTGTTAGTTCAATAGATACCAGGTCAATTTCATTAAAGACCCTTGCCGAGAAGAAAAAGGGCGAAGGATAAAAACGATTTAGAATCTCACGTTCGTCATTCTTTATAACCGGTTCCAGCTGATAAACATCACCCACCAGCAGAATTTGCTTACCGCCAAACGGTTCCCTCATGTTATTTGAATAAATTCTCAGCACACGATCCACAAAGTCGATAATATCTGCCCGTACCATTGAGATCTCGTCAATGATTACCAGCTCAATTTCCTTGATAAGTTTGCGGTGAGCAGAGCGATATTTCAGGAATTCGTGAATTCGTCCGCCCTGAAGGCTGAAATTAGGATCATCGGGTAGGAGAGGATAAAAAGGGAGTTTGAAGAAACTGTGAAGTGTACTGCCGCCCGCATTGATTGCAGCAATACCTGTTGGAGCAAGAACTACATGCTTCTTGCGGATATTTTCACAAATATACTTCAGGAACGTGGACTTTCCTGTACCCGCCTTTCCAGTTAGAAAGACTGATTGCCGGGTATATTGGATTAAATTCAGTGCATCCTGAAACTCTTTGTTATCGGTGTCGATGGTAAATTTCACGTTCAAACGTTTTAGTAAATTACAAAGATAAGATTTATTGCGTGAAAGCAAAGGGTGATTTGGTGAATTAATTCTTTTTAAATACTGCGAGAAACAAGAATCTTTGGCCTCTTTATATTGTTAAAGATGTATAAAAGTATAGTCTAGATCAGTAATAATGAACTTGCTTTTGGTTCTATAAGTATAGAACTAAATAAATGTAAAGACAATGAAAAAATTATTTTTATCTTTGGGACTGATGTTATTAGTCTCAGTTACTTATGCTCAGAACGCTCTTTCAGTAGGCCGAAACCAGTTTAATGTGGGTGTTGGGCTTTCTGATTACGGTTTGCCGGTCTATGTTGGTATTGATCACGCCGTGAGTCGCGATTTTACAATTGGAGGTGAACTCTCTTACCGCTCTTATAATGAGTACTGGCACGATTATGATTATCATCTTAATTCCATTGGTCTCTCAGGAAACGGTAACTTACATTTCAACAATCTTCTTAATATTCCTAGAAATTGGGATTTTTATGCAGGGCTAAACGTGGGCTTTTATATATGGAACTCCCCTCATGACTATGATGGTAGCCATACAACCGGATTGGGACTAGGAGCGCAGGTTGGCGGTCGTTATTATTTTAACAACAAAATAGGTGTAAATCTTGAAATTGGTGGCGGAAACGAGTTTAATGGAGGGAAAATAGGCCTTACAATTAAACTTTAAAATAACAGTATAGGTTATTTAATAGAAGAGTCTTATTTATTTTTCTTTTTGTCCAGTTAGTTTAGTGAAAAAAAACACCTGGTTAAAGAGACAATAAATAAGGCTCTTCTTCTTTTTCAGATGTTTATATCCTCTAAACCTAAGTACTGTTTCTTTTTATTTAGAGCTTACTGTTATAAATTCTTTCAGGAAACTTAATACCTTTCTTAACTATAGCTAACCTTTTTATTCAGTATATCTTTGTGCTAATGTGTACACCTAATATTTATAAAGTGTAGATTTAAATATAATAAGCTCTACTCTTTGATATAAAAGAGGTAGACCAATAGTAAAATATATACTGAAAGAAGAACTTAGCTAATTAGATAAATGATGTTAATGACCCTTATGAATTAGTTTAATATATTTGTTTATCTTAATTTTTTTAAACAATATTTGCAAGTCTAACTAAGTACTTATTAATACTGGACTACTATGGGGGAAAAAGAATTTGACTTTAAAGGCTTTAAAGCTAACGGTTTCTTTATGCTTTTCTTTAATTTTATCTTGATTGCAGCTTGTGTAATTTTGTTTTTTCTTTATGAAACTTTTAAAGTTCCTGGAATAGTTCTTGGTGTAATAGGTCTCATAACCAGTTTCTTTATTTTTGGAGGCTTTATGCAACTGGAACCCAATCAGGCAAGAGCTATGGTCTTTTTTGGAAAATACAAAGGAACATTCAAACAAACTGGTTTTTTCTGGGTCAATCCTTTTCTGGATAAGAAGAAACTTTCACTGCGTGCAAGAAATCTCGACGTTAAACCCATCAAAGTGAATGATAAAACTGGTAATCCAATAATGATTGGTTTAGTTTTGGTATGGAAACTTAAGGATACCTATAAGGCTATGTTCGAGATTGATTCCCAGACTTTGGCCGAGGCAGCTTCTGGGACGCCTGCCAATACTGCAACTGTAGGACACACAGTGGCCGGAAGGATGACTGCATTCGAGAACTTTGTGAAAATTCAGAGTGATGCTGCCCTTCGCCAGGTGGCCGGACAGTATGCTTATGATGATAATGAAGGAGATATTAGTGGATTGACACTTCGCTCAGGAGGAGAAGAAATCAATACTCAACTGGAGCAAAAGCTGAATGAACGTTTGGCTATGGCAGGAATGGAAGTTGTTGAGGCGCGTCTCAACTATCTTGCGTATGCTCCTGAGATTGCGGCAGTAATGCTTCGCCGCCAACAGGCATCCGCCATTATTTCAGCGCGGGAAAAGATTGTGGAAGGTGCGGTTTCTATGGTGAAGATGGCGCTCACAAAGCTGTCTGAAGAGAAAATTGTAACACTTGATGAAGATAAAAAGGCCGCAATGGTAAGCAATCTGTTGGTTGTACTTTGTGCCGATGAGGCTGCTCAACCAGTAGTAAATGCTGGAACTTCGAATATGTAATTATTTATAAATATCTAAATTTGAAAACGTATGGTTATTATTGTAGGTATTGTGGTATTTGTTGCCCACTTAGTTTTTCTATTATTCCGATAGTGTAATGAAAAAGGTTGTTTACACAATGGCATTTTTGTTCCTTTCTCTGACTGCTATGGCCAGTAATCAAGACGATAAATTCCGTCTGCCTCAGCAGTTACTTCAGTACCTTATGGATGGTAAGGGAGAGGAAGCACATCAAATGCTGAGTGATAAAATTAAATCAATGATTCCTGTTGAACAGATGAGCAATATCTGGAGTGGACTGACTGAAAAGGTTGGCGCTTTTCAAAGTAAAGGCGAATGGCAGGAGCAAAGCGTTGCAGGTAATGCAATTTATTATTGTGATATTCAGTTTGCACATATGGCTTTGCGGTTTAATACAGCATTTGACAAAGAGAATCTGGCTACAACAATAAACTTTGTACCGGTACCAGTACAACCTAAGACTCCTGCTGTAAAGGCTGATAATGCTCAAATGAAGGAGATGGATATAAAAGTAGTGACCGGAAAGTTTGAACTTCCGGGTATACTTTGTATGCCTGTTGGAAAAGAACCGGTTGCGGTAGTAATCTTGGTTCAGGGCTCAGGTCCGAATGATCGCGATGAAACAGTTGGACCCAACAAGCCTTTTCGCGATTTAGCTTGGGGACTTGCTGCTCAGGGAGTAGCTAGTATTCGTTATGATAAGCGCACCAAAGTTTACGGAAAACAGTTTGTGCCACAAGGAGAGGAACCTTCAATGGAACACGAATATGTGCAGGATGTGCTTTCTGCCGTTCAGCTTGCAAAGAATACTCCGGGGATAGATAGTAAACGAATTTATATTGCGGGTCATAGTCAGGGAGCCATGCTTGCTCCACGTTTTGCTCAGCGTTGCAAGGACATAAAGGGGATTATACTTCTGTCGGGCAATGCGCGTCATTTGGAAGATTTGGTGATCGATCAGATGAGTTATATTTTCTCTTTGGATAGTCTATCTAAGGGTGAAGAAAAGCAACTTGCTGAGATGCAGAAGCAAGTGGCGAATGTAAAAAAACTTGGGACGAAGAATTTTGATTCAAAAATAGCACTTCCTTTGGGTGTACCTGCTTCCTATTGGAAAGATATTAATAACTATAATCAAGTAAAGGTAGCCAAGTCGCTTACTTGCCCAATGCTTATCATGCAGGGTGAGCGTGATTATCAGGTAACAATGGTAGATTTTTCCCTTTGGCGCAAAGAACTGAATGGAAAACCTAATGTGACTTTTAAATCATACCCTAAACTTAATCATTTGTATATGGAAGGAAATGGTAAATCTACCCCTCCTGAATATAATCAGGCAGGATCAATTCCCGAATATGTAACTAAGGACATTGCTAGCTGGATTAATAAGCAAAACTGATAACAAAGAGAAAAAACGAAAAATGCTTAATATTTTCCCGATGTATAAACAAAATTTGCCTAATGTTCGTATTCCGCGAACGGTTGCAGATAAGATAATGGAAGCAGTAGCTGCAATCCTTTTAGTGTTAGTGTGGGTATTAGCAACAATCTTTTATCATAAGCTTTCTGACATTATTCCAATCCATTTTAATATTTCAGGAGAGGCAGACAGATGGGGTGGCAAAGTTTACCTGTTTATTATGGCTGGCATTGCATCATTAGCCATGATAGGAACCAGAATCAGCTCTTATTTTCCAACGAGAATGACTAACTTTCCAATAAGAATCACAGAGAATAATATGGTTCCTCAGTTAATTTTGGAATCTCATTACCTGCGGATACTGAATATTCTTCTAGGAATACTGTTTATTGTAGTTTTATGCAGCATGTCAGAATCACTTTTTCCTATGTATCATAGACTGTTTAATGTTCTTGCAGGTATTATTGTAATTCTGATAATGTTGTCAATCCTTATTTATTATTTTCTTGCCAGAAGATATAGATAAAACTTTCAAAATAGAAGCTCAGTTAACCCTTAAAATAATTACTATGATATTTAAAGAAAAATCAAAGCTCTTGGCACGATTTAAATATATGTGCATACTTCCCATGGCTGCTTTAGCTGTTACAGCTTTTGCTCGTCCTGAACTCTCCGGACAATTGAATGAGGTTTCAAATAGCAATCAGAGCCTTACTGATACAGTGTGCCAAAAGATAGAAGTTATTGCACGCGATACTACAGTCAGTGTTAATAGATCTGCTAAGCATCCTCTGTTCCTGATAGATGGAAAAGAAGCATCGCAGGAAGAATTATCAAAAATTGATCCTAATGCAATTAAATCTGTTAGTGTTTTAAAAGATAAAAGTGCTACCAGTATGTATGGAGCTAAGGGGGTGGATGGAGTAGTATTAATTGAAATGAAAGATAGTAAATCTTCAGTAACCAAAAATACATCAACAAAGCAACTTGAAACTCCTGGAAAGATGAAATAATATTCTACGAGAGTAAGGTTGAAATCTTATAACGATTGATGCTTAATGACTGATTAACAGATCAGTCGTTAAGCATTTTTTGTATGTAAGTCAATATATATTCTTCCTGATCGGGATGAAACCAGGCAATATCTTCATCACGTTTAAACCATGTCATTTGCTTGCGCGAATAAATACGTGAGTTTTGCTTAATCTTTTCAATCGCAAAAGGAAGTTCCCAAATGCCATCAAGATAATTGAAAAGTTCTTTGTAACCAACTGTATTCAGAGAATTGAGATGTTTATATGGGTATACGGATTTTACTTCTTCCAGTAAACCTTCTTCCATCATTATATCAACACGACGGTTAATACGTTCGTAAAGTTCTTCACGATCGCGGGTGAGTCCAATCTTGATAATGCGGAATGGCCTTTCTTTGGCAGAGCGCGTACGGAAAGAGGTATAGGTTTTCCCTGTCATATAGCAAATCTCTAACGCATGAACAACTCGTTTAGGATTCTTTAAATCAACAATCTTGTAATATTCAGGGTCAAGAAGCTTTAATTCTGCACAAAGGTTTTCTAATCCTTCTGTCTCGTATTTCTGGATTAATAGTTCGCGGGTATCTTTATCTACAGTAGGAATTTCATCTATACCTTTACAAACGGCATCAACATACATCATTGATCCGCCAGTCATTACTACAACATTTTTTGTTTGGAATAGGTTATCGAGAAGTTTTAGCACTTCTGTCTCATACTGTGCGGCGCTATAGTAATCGGTAAGCTTAAGTGTGCCAACAAAGTAATGAGGAATTTTATTTAATTGTTCGGGGGTAGGAGCAGCCGTCCCTATTTTAAGGTCGGCATACAGCTGTCGGGAATCGGAAGAAATAATGGGTGAACCAAAATCTTCGGCTAAGCGTAAACTAAGCTCCGTCTTTCCGACACCTGTAGGCCCTATGAGAACAAGTAATGTTTTCGGCATTAAAGACTTTCTTTGTCAAATGACTCATCTGCAATGCTGTTAATATCTACGTCGAACCCTTCTGCATCAAAATCCTCTGAATCAAAAGTCTCGTCTCCATAGAAGTTCTCATCCAAGTCAAGAGAAGTGCTGGTTGCTGTTAATTCTTCAAAGTCAACAGTTTGTTTAGGTGCTTCTCCATATTTCTTGGAACAAATAGCCTTATCTAGATCTTTGCCTGTGATGATTTCTGATAATTCAATAAAGAATGAACGTTCAGTCATGTAATCAAAAACATAAATGAGCTTTTGTTTTTCATCTTCAATAAGGTCACTTAACAAGGTGTCCTTCATAACCCAATTATCGTCCTCAGAGCTATTGTCCATCTCTTCAAGGGTAATTTCTTTTTCTTTCTCCCAATCTTCATCGCAAATAAAGAAAGAGGTCATTTGATCATTCGAATATCCAACCGATTTAAGAATCGCTTCGTGGAGTTCTAGAAAATTTGCTTCCGAATCAATCTGTATTTCTCTGACAAAATCATCAATTTCATCAGATATGATTGTAAATCTGTATACCATACTCTTTGTAATTTATTGATGCTGTAAAAGTAGTAAAAATCTAAATAAGTACAATAAATAAGCATTATTCGTTTATAAAAAAATAAAGGGGAAACACTATCACTAGGATAGTTTTCCCCTTTCTGCTGAATATAAACCTTACTATAGCAATGTTTATCTTATAATTCCTCTTTCTGATTTTTCTATAAAATCAATGATATATTCTATTTCCGGACTTGAAGGAATTTCTTCTTTCACCTTAGCCAGTGCATCACTCGTGTTTAGTCCACCTTGATAAATAATGCGGTATGCATTATGAATTGCTTCAATTAATTCATTAGAGAATCCATGTCTACGGAGTCCTATAATATTGATTCCGCAATAAGTAATAGGGTCGCGACCTGCAATGACATATGGTGGAATATCTTTACTGAAACGTGATCCTCCCTGAAGCATCACATAACTACCTACATGGCAGAATTGATGCATAAGCACTGAAGCACTTATAATCGCATTATCATCAATGACAATTTCACCTGCCATTTTTGTAGAGTTACCAATAATACAGTTACTTCCCACTGTAGCATCATGTGCAACATGAACCCCTTCCATTAACAGGTTATCGCTTCCAATAATTGTTTTTCCTTTTGCTGCTGTACCTCGGTTAATTGTTACATTCTCACGAATGAGGTTATTGTCACCAATTTCGGCGGTTGTTTCTTCTCCTTGATATTTCAAATCCTGAGGAATAGCGCTGATTACAGCTCCCGGGAAAATAGTATTTCCATTTCCGATGCGAGCTCCATATAATATGCTAACATTTGACATTATCTTATTGTTATCACCGATAATTACATTTTTATCGATAAAAACAAAAGGAGCTATTTCAACATTCTCTCCAATTTTCGCTTCGGGATGTATATATGCTAACGGACTAATCATTTGTTTTTTTATTTGTTCTTAACTATTTGTGCCATAAACTCTGCTTCACAAGCCACTGTTTCTCCTACGAAAACATATCCTTTCATAGTGGATATTCCTCTACGGATAGGTGCGAGTAATTCAAGTCTAAAAATTAATGTATCTCCAGGTACTACTTTGTGGCGGAATTTTACACCATCAATCTTCATAAAGTAAGTAGAATATCTTTCGGGTTCATCAACAGAGTTTAATACAAGTAACCCACCTGTCTGAGCCATTGCTTCTACAAGCAATACTCCTGGCATAACTGGTTCCTGTGGGAAGTGTCCTTGGAAGAATGGTTCATTAACAGTAACATTCTTAACTCCGACAATATGATTTGGACCTAATTCTATGATTTTGTCAACCAAGAGGAAAGGGTAGCGGTGAGGCAGCAGTCCACGGATACGATTAACATCCATAACAGGAGCTTCATTGCAGTTGTAAGTTGGGGCCTGTATTTCGTGAAGTCTGATTTCCTTTCTCATCTGACGGGCAAACTTATTGTTAATAGTGTGTCCGGGACGAGTAGCAATAATACGACCTCTGATAGGTTTTCCGATCAAAGCAAGGTCACCAATGATGTCCAATAATTTGTGACGTGCAGGTTCATTGTCCCATACAAGTGGTTTGTGGTTAATATATCCCAGCTGACTTGCATCTTTATGAGCAACCTTCATTACATCTGCCAACTTATCTAGCTTTTCCTGTGAAACCTGACGTTCGTAAATTACAATTGCATTGTCTAAATCTCCACCTTTAATAAGTCCGGCAGAAAGCAATGGTTCTATTTCACGGACAAAGACAAATGTTCTGCTTGCAGCAATTTCTTTTGGAAAGTCTTTCATACTTTCTAATGTAGCAAACTGGTTAGGTATTATTTTAGAGTCATAAGATATAAGAACATTTACACTAAAATCATCATCAGGAAGAACGATGATAGATGAACCTGTTTCTTCATCTTTGAACTCTATCTTTTGTTTGATTATATAGAAATCTTTAACTGCTGTCTGTTCTACAATTCCAACTCTCTCAATTTCTTGTACATATAATATTGCACTACCGTCGAGAATAGGAAATTCCGGTCCGTTAACCTGAATAAGACAGTTATCAATTCCGGCAGCATAAAGCGCAGCCATGCCATGTTCTACTGTACTAACCTTTGCACCATTCTTAGAAAGAACAGTTCCACGGGTTGTTTCAACTACATTATCCGCAACAGCATCAATGATAGGTTGTCCTTCCAAGTCGATTCTTTGAATCTTATATCCGTGATTATCAGGAGCAGGATTAAAAGTTACAGTAAGATCAAGCCCAGTGTGAAGACCTTTTCCTCTTAGTGAAAAGCTATCTTTTAGAGTTTTCTGTTTCAACATTGGTTACTTATTTAATTGTTTTTTAAGTTCTATTATTTCTTTCTCTAAATTGTTGAGTGTAGTATACATCTCGGGCAATTTTTTATAAACAACAGACGATTTGAAATATTTTTTTGCATCAAATGCAGGTGATCCCATTATTTGTGAATTTGAAGAAACATTACTTGGAATACCCGCTTGTGCAGCAATACCCACTCTGTCGCCCACCTTAATATGCCCGGCTAAACCAACTTGACCACCAATCATACACCATTCTCCTACTTTTGTTGATCCGGCAACGCCAGCCTGAGCTGCCATTACTGAGTGAGAACCTATTTCATCATTGTGAGCAATCTGAACCAGATTGTCCAACTTTACCCCTTTATGTATAATTGTAGCTCCCATTGTAGCTCTGTCCACACAGGTGTTGGCTCCAATCTCTACATCATCTTCCAGAATAACAATACCGATTTGAGGAATCTTAGAGTATCCTTCCGGAGTCGGAGCAAATCCAAAACCATCGGCCCCAATTACACTTCCGGCATGTAATATGCAATTGTTACCTACCCGGCAGTCATGATAGATTGTTGCGTGTGGATATAGTATACAATTGCTACCCACTTTAGCACCGGTACCAATTGTTACGTGAGGATGGAGAACGGTGTTATCACCTACCTCTGCATTATCTTCTACACATACAAAAGGAGCAATATAAACGTCTTTACCTATTTTTGCTGTTGGAGCAATGGAAGCTAACGGGTCAATGCCTACTTTTTTGGGTTTACTCATCTCATATAAAGTCAACAACTTAGCCAGACTTTCATAAGCATTGTCCACTTTGATAAGCGTAGCTTTGATTTCTTGTTCAGCAGTGAAATCTCTATTAACTAATACAACACTTGATTGAGTATTATATATATAATGAGTATATTTAGGATTGGATAGAAATGAGATTGCGCCGGGAACTCCTTCTTCTATTTTAGCGAAGGTATGTACGCAAGCACTTTCATCTCCAATTATTTCTCCTTGAATAAATTCTGCAATTTGCTTAGCCGAAAATTCCATGTTTTTATTGTTGAATGATTCTAACCTTTTTTCATTAATGTTATATGGAGATTACATTTTTATGAATGTGTCCATAGGGGAGCAAAGTTCGTGTTTTTTTTTTAGATTCCCTTGCTGTTTATAAAAAAAATAGTTCTTTTTTAAACTAACCGTTGATAACAGAGGTAGTATTTCTTTACTTTCTTTGAAAGAAGTGAAATGTTTAGCATATCAGATGCTTCTGCTATATTCTTTATTGTATCGTCTTTATAAATGATGTCAATGCTATCATCTGCTGGATCATACATATTTTTTTCTATACTAGAAGTTGAAATAAAATATACAGAATCTTCTCTACTAATTTGAAGCGAGTTGCTTATCTCATCTATTAGTTTTTCCATTCTTTCTTCACTTACCGGATCAGAAGATATTTCAACTTTGAAAATATTACGGTTAATCAAACCACGACTTAGAGTGGAAAGAACTACGTCTGAATGAGTGCTCCACACTTTTAGTGCTGTCCATATATCATTATCATCCAATTGGATGAAGTTCTCTAAGCAGGCGGGGTTGTTATAGAACTCCTTATGATCAATATTGTTATATAGAAAATAACGAAATGCAGGTGAAGCAAACAGCTCTATTCCTTTACCGGCCAATTCCTTAGCCCTTAGAAGTGAACTTATAAGCATTCGCTCATATGCCACTGATGTTTTGTGAAGATAAACCTGCCAATACATTAATCTCCTGGCTGTTAGAAAGTTCTCAATGGAATAAATCCCTTTTGACTCAATAACCAGATGGTCATCTTTTACATCGAGCATTTTTATAATGCGGGCAGAGCCAATATTTCCTTCAATTACTCCGGTATAGAAACTATCTCTACGCAAGTAGTCGAGACGATCCATGTCCAGTTGTCCGCTTACCAGCTGATGAAGAAATTTCTTATGGTATTCGTCTTTAAAGATACGCATGGCAAGATCCAGTTGTCCATCCATCTCTTTATTCATTCTCTCCATTAGCAGGAGAGATATCTCTTCATGAGAAACACCTTTTACAAGAGTGTTTTCTAATACGTGAGAGAAAGGGCCGTGACCAATATCGTGTAATAAAATGGCGGCCAGCACTCCATCAGATTCCTCTTTGGTTATTTCATTCCCTTTGGAACGTAGATGAGTAATTGCTTCGCTCATCAGATAAAAAGCACCTAATGAATGTTGGAAACGGGTGTGCTGAGCACCGGGATAAACAACTGAAGACAGTCCCATTTGCTTAATACGGGTTAACCTTTGCAATAATGGATGGCGGATTATGTTATATAGTAATCCTACCGGAATATTGATAAATCCGAAAACCGGGTCGTTGACTATCTTCCGTTCGTTTGTCATTTATATCTATTATAGAATAGCTTTTAATTGTTCTTCCATCTCAATCTGAACAGCTTTTGCTGCAGTTTTTGCTGCTTCAGCAAAGTTCTCAGTTTTGTCCGCGTAAATAATACCACGAGATGAATTAACAATCAAGCCACACATTTCATTCATACCATACTTGCAAACTTCTTCCAGAGAACCGCCCTGAGCACCAACCCCGGGAACCAGTAAGAAGTGATGAGGTACATGTTTACGGATATCTACGAACATTTTTCCCTGAGTAGCGCCAACCACATACATCATTTGTTCGTCTGAAGCCCATTGTTGAGAAGTCTTCAATACTTTTTCAAATAAACGTTCTCCGTTGGCATATTCAGTAAGTTGAAAATCGTGTGATCCTTTATTGGAGGTCAGAGCCAGTAGAATAACCCATTTCTCAGGATAAATAAGGAATGGTTTCACACTGTCTTCGCCCATATAAGGAGCAACAGTTACTGAGTCTATATTTAGTTCGTCGAAGAAAGAACGGGCATACATCTCACTTGTGTTTCCAATGTCACCACGTTTTGCATCAGCGATAATAAATTGATCTGGATAATTCTTTTTGATGTAAGCAACTGTTTTCTCAAAAGCTATCCAACCTTTTACTCCCATACTTTCATAAAAAGCAAGGTTTGGTTTGTATGCTATACATAAATCGGCAGTAGCATCAATGATTGCTTTGTTAAAAGCGAAGATAGGATCTTCTTCTTTTAATAAGTGAGCAGGTATTTTCTTAATATCAGTATCCAGACCTACGCAAAGAAAAGATTTTTTGCGTTTTATATTTTCAAATAATTGTTGTTTATTCATTGGGAGTAATATTATAATTCACTTTCTTTCATTCGTTCTGCATTTTCCGCTACAATCAGACGGTCGATACAATCCTGAATGTCTCCGTCCATAAAGGCAGAAAGGTTGTATATAGTATAGTTTATGCGGTGATCGGTAATACGTCCCTGCGGATAGTTGTAGGTACGGATTTTAGCCGAACGGTCACCTGTAGAAACCATCGTTTTACGCTTGGAAGCAATATCATCCAAGTATTTCTGATGTTCTTTGTCATAGATGAAAGAACGAAGTCGTGTAAGAGCCCTTTCTTTATTCTTTGGCTGGTCACGGGTTTCAGTACATTCTATACGAATTTCTTCTGGAACACCAGTGTTAGGATTCTTCCAGATATAACGCAAGCGGACACCAGATTCCACCTTGTTTACGTTCTGACCACCAGCACCACCTGAACGGAATGTATCCCATTTAATTTCGCCTTCATTGATTTCTACATCAAATTCTTCAGCTTCCGGAAGTACAGCTACGGAAGAAGCCGATGTATGAACACGCCCCTGAGTTTCAGTAGCGGGAACTCTCTGCACACGGTGTACGCCCGATTCATATTTCAAAGTTCCGTATACGTTTTCACCGCTTACGGTAAAGACAACTTCCTTGAATCCTCCGGATGTTCCTTCACTGGTACTTGTTATTTCTACTTTCCATCCTTTGTTTTCGCAGTATTTCAGATACATACGAAATAAGTCTCCGGCAAAGATAGCAGCTTCGTCTCCACCAGTTCCACCACGAATTTCAACAATGGCATTTTTACCATCCTGAGGATCGGTAGGAACAAGGAGTAACTTTATTTCCTCTTCCAGTTCCGGAATGCGGGACTGGCAGACATTTAGTTCTTCCCTTGCCATTTCACGCATTTCCTGATCTTGTTCAGTATCCAAAATTACTTTGGCTTCCTCAACTCCATCAAGCATTTGTATATACTCTTTGCGGGCGTTCATGATATTTTCCAATTCTTTGTATTCTTTGGTCAGTTTCACGTAACGCTTCATATCTGTAATTACATCAGGGTCGGTAATGAGGGTAGAGATTTCTTCAAAGCGGCTTACCAAGCCTTCAAGTTTATCTAAAATCGTATTGTTATAATCTGCCATATTTTAATATCTGAACTCTCCGAATTCACTCTTGATGATCAATTCTTTTTTATCTGATTCCTCAATGCGACCAACGATTTGTGCATCAATACCAAATGATTTAGAGATAGCAATAACCTCTTCAGCATGTTCTGGTGAAAGATATACTTCCAGGCGGTGTCCCATATTGAATACCTTATACATCTCGCTCCAGTCTGTACCCGATTGTTCCTGAATAGTCTTGAACAGGGGAGGAACAGGGAATAGATTATCCTTAACAACTCTTACCTTGTCCACAAAGTGAAGCACTTTTGTTTGTGCACCACCGGAACAGTGTACCATTCCGTGAATTTCAGGACGAAGAGCATCAAGCAACTTCTTTACGAACGGAGCATAAGTACGGGTAGGAGAGAGCACCATCTTTCCGGCATCAATGCTGATACCTTCTATTGGGTCGGTCAGTTTCAGTCCACCTGAATAGACAAGATCTGCAGGAACGCCGGCATCATAACTTTCAGGATATTTTTCTGCAAGATATTTAGCAAATACATCGTGACGGGCAGAAGTTAAACCGTTACTTCCCATACCACCGTTGTACTCTTTTTCGTATGTAGCCTGTCCATAAGAAGCTAATCCCACAATTATATCTCCCGGACGGATATTAGCATTGTCAATAACGTCGCTGCGTTTCATGCGGCAAGTCACAGTACTGTCCACAATAATGGTGCGAACCAAGTCGCCCACATCAGCTGTTTCACCACCGGTGGCATAAACACCAACACCCATTTCGCGAAGTTCTGCCAGTAATTCGTCTGTTCCGTTAATGATAGCCGAGATTACTTCTCCCGGAATCAGTAGCTTGTTACGGCCTATTGTGGAAGAAACCAGTATATTGTCTACTGCACCCACGCACAGTAAATCATCAATGTTCATAATCAACGCATCCTGTGCAATTCCTTTCCACACAGAGATATCACCAGTTTCTTTCCAATAAAGATAAGCCAGACTGGACTTTGTTCCAGCCCCGTCGGCATGCATAATGTTGCAATATTCAGGATCGCCGCCTAAAATATCAGGAATGATTTTACAGAAAGCCTGGGGAAAGATACCCTTGTCGATGTTCTTAATAGCGTTATGCACATCTTCTTTGGATGCTGAAACGCCACGCTGCATGTATCGTTGATTACTCATTTTTTGTTTATAATAAAAAGATGTTTATATACAGCACGCAAAAGTACTGCATTTTTTTCTAGTAGGCAAATGTTTATATCAGAACTGCACCTTTGGAGCCTTTTCTGCACCTGCTTCAGCTTCGAAATACGGTTTCTTCTCAAATCCAAACATTCCGGCAAAGATATTTCTTGGGAATTTACGGATATATGCGTTGTATTCTTTTGCTAATTCATTGAATCGTCCGCGTTCTACTGATATACGGTTTTCTGTGCCTTCCAGCTGAGACTGCAACTCAAGGAAATTTTCGTTGGCTTTCAGGTTTGGATAATTCTCGGTGATAGCCAACAGTTTGCCAAGAGCTGTAGTTACATCGCCCTGTGCTTTTTGGTAAGCCTGCAATTTTTCTGGAGTCAATTTATCGGGATCAATGGTTATTTGTGTGGCTTTAGATCGAGCCGCAACCACACCTTCCAAAGTGCTTTTTTCGTGTGTAGCATAGCCTTTCACTGTATTAACCAAGTTTGGAATAAGATCCGAACGACGTTGGTACTGGTTTTCTACATTCGACCAGGCTTTTGTAACTCCTTCTTGTTTATCTACCATTGAATTATATGAGCTTGAACCTAGCAATGCAAGCAGTACAATGACTGCAATAGTAATAATTACTGATTTTTTCATACTTGTTTTTCTTTTATTTTATGTTTTTAAAAACTTGAACCTGCACCTCCACCGCCGGACATACCGCCGCCGAAGCTTCCACCACTAAATCCTCCTCCTCCGGAGCCAAGACCGCCGCCAAGGCCTCCCATGAATATTCCTCCACCAAGGCCACCTCTTCCGCCTCCCCGGTAATTATCATCGGATGATTCTATTTCCCGAACTACTTTATGTCCACAGTTGCGACATGTATATACTACCTCTTCCCGCTTTACTCCGTTACGAAGTGAAAGAAGACGAGAATCTGTACGTTGAAGCATGTGCTTTTTGCAGTTGGGACATCGTGTTGCCCTCCAGGAAGCTATACCGCCAATAAAGCCAACCAGCATAACAAACCCTGCTGCGGCAAAGAACAAAAGCATAATGTTTCCGCTTCCTTCATCTTTATCTGCCTCATCATTTGTCATGGAACCATCAAGACGGGCACATATAGATTGAATTCCCGAAACCATTCCACCGTTCCAGTTGTTGTTACGGAAAAAAGGATTCATTTTACGAGTTTGTATTCTTTTGCAGATGGCATCAGGTAAATCACCTTCCAGTCCGTATCCGGTTTCAAACTGAATGTGGCGTTGGTCCTCTACCAGAAGAATCATTAGTCCATTGTCCTTTCCTTTCTTTCCCACTCCCCATTTGTTGAGCAGATCGTGAGTAAACTGAAAACAATCATTGTTGCCAATGGAAGGGAGAACAACCACCACCACTTCTATGGAGGTTTTCTGTTCTAGTTTCCATAGCATACTGTCAATTGAATCACAAGCCTCCTGCGATAAAATTCCGTCGGGATTGCTCACGTAGCGCATTTTGTTTTGCAGACGCACATTGGGAACGTTTTCCAGTGTGTATTCCTTTACCTGGGCATTTACCTGAAAGCAAAGGCTTAGCAAAAGTAGTAGTATGGTGCTTTTTAATAATTTCATAATAGTCTATTTCCGTTTATTCATTCTTTTAGGGTCAAAACGTTCAAATTCAGCACTCTCAATGCGTTTTTTTGCTACTCTGGTGGCTTGAAAAACAACCTTGTTAATATGGATTGATTCAGCACGTATTCCGCTGGCATTTTCAACTAGTCTGCTTGTAGCTGTTAAAGAGAATGTTCCGAAATTATCGATCGTTACGGTATTCCCGTCTTTTAAAAGATTCTCTATCCCAGAGGCAATCTGTGTAATTGCACTCATTATTTCTCCCTTCTTCACAGGTGAACCACTGCTGAGATAATCGGCCAAGTCGTTAATATTATAGTTTGCACGTGAAAGAACAGTAGGTCTCAGTCCGCGTTTCTTTTTTTCATCAGCGTTGGTGTTATCGTTGATTTGATTCATTTGATAGAGAATACTCATTCTTTTTCTTCTTTTAATTAGGTGATCTTTCAGGTTATATTATTGCTGGGTTGTACAGGTTGACTGTCTGGCTTGTACAAGCCAATCTCCTGAGTTGTACAAGCTGACAATAATATATTAGTGACAAAGATATAAAAGTATTTGGTATAACGGCTTATCTTTCTCTATAAAAGCAGTTAAGGAAAAAAGAAAAAGGTTAGTTGATATAAGAGTCTGTGAATGATTTTACTTTTGCCAGATACATCTTTGGATTTTGTTTGTAAGATTTTGCATGTTCGGCTCCCGGAACAATCCATAACATTTTTGGAGCAGGCTTTGCTTCATAGAGCGGATAAACCATCCATGTGGGAACATACTTGTCGGCATCTCCGTGAATAAAGAACATTGGCAAATGACATTTCTTAATCTGATCCAGAGATGAGGCTTCTTTGAATGTCCATCCGTATTTTATTTTGCATAGCAAACTAGTGGAGTTCAATAAAGGGAATGCCGGCAGGTCAAAACGTTTCTTTAACTCTTGGGAAAATTCATCCCATACACTGGTATAACCGCAATCTTCCACAAAGCATTTTACATTAGCTGGGAGTATTTCTCCACTAACCATCATGGTAGTAGCGGCTCCCATTGAGATGCCGTGCACCACAATGCTTATGCTGTCACCGTAAATTGCTTTTGCCACGTTAATCCATTTAATCACATCTAGGCGGTCCTTCCATCCCATCTGAATAGTATTTCCTTCGCTTTGACCATGTGCATGCAGATCGGGAAGAATAACATTGTAATTCATTTCGTGATTATACAAATAACCAATCATTAGCATGCGGATAGCATTATCAGTATATCCGTGAACAAGTACTGCCGTTTTTTTTGTTGGGTGGCTGGCAGCTATGTAATAGGCATGAAGTTTGGTGTTTTCATTGCCTATAATAAAAGTGTCTTTTAAAGCGGAAGCCTGCTTCAGGCTGTCTACCCAAGGGTGCAGATAAGGATAGTTTTCATACATATACTTGTATGACTCGGCTTTGTCTTTCCCTTTACGATTAGAAGTCAGTGAATAATCGAGCATATAGAAGCTTCCCCAGGTAATACCTCCAAAGAGAATAATCAACAGAGCCAGAAGCGCATATCTTACAACTTTAATCATCTTTCTTCTATTTATATATAATTATTTATTCCAGATTTCCCATCCTGCGAATGCCTGAAGTAAAAGCATCTCCAAACCATTCTTTGTTTTGGCTCCCCGTTCCGCTCCTTTTTTCATGAAAAGGGTAGTGTCAGGATTATAAATTAAATCGTATAGCAAATGTTTTGGGGTAAGTAACTCATAAGGAATATCCGGGCAGAATCTCTCATTTGGATACATACCTACAGGGGTACAGTTCACTATAATAGTATTCTCAGCCATAATTTCAGGAGTAAGCTCTTCGTAAGTCAGTTTTCCTGGTTCCTTGGTGCGGGAAACGTAAGTACCTTCTACACCTAAATCCTTTAGTCCGTGGAATATTGCCTTAGAAGCCCCTCCTGTTCCCAGAATAAGTGCTTTTTTGTGATCTCCTTTTAATATGAAAGGTTCAATGGACTGTGAAAAACCAATGATGTCGGAATTATAACCAACTAGTTTTACTTTCCCTTTTTGACGGATAATCTTAATCACATTTACCGCACCAATGGCAGCTGCATTCTCGCTCAGTTCGTCAAGAAAAGGAATCACCTGTTCTTTATACGGAATAGTAACATTCATTCCGCAAAGGTTAGGATTTTCGTCAATTATTCCCTTAAAAGCCTTGATGTCAGGAATTTCAAAGTTTATATACTCGGCATCAATACCTTCTGATTTGAACTTTTCGTTGAAGTATCCAATCGAGAAGGAATGTTTGAGTGGATAGCCTATTAATCCATATTTTTGCATAAAAATTGATTTAGATTTTTGTTATTTAGCAGCAGTGTATAGTGTACAAAGACCGAAAGTCAGTCGCTTGAAAGCAACATCTTTAAATCCAGCCTTCTCAATTACTCCCTTCATTACTTCACCTTGAGGAAAAGCCTGGATGGTTTGAGGCAGATAAGTATAAGCATTGCTATCTTTAGATAGGAGCTTGCCTAGAGTAGGAATCACAACTTTTGAATAGATAGCAAATAGCTGCTTCATAGGAAATGATTCAGGTGTGGTAAGTTCCAGTATAACCAAATGTCCGTTCTCCGTAAGTACCCTATGCATTTCTGAAAGCCCTTTATCAAGGTTTTCGAAATTACGGATACCGAAAGCAACAGTAATTGCATCAAAGGAATTATCGGCAAATGAAAGATCTGTGCAATCTTCTTTGGCAAAAGAAATATTTTGTTCCAAACCAATCTTCTGAACCTTTTCTCTTCCAATTTTCATCATCCCCTCTGAAATATCAGTGCCAATAAGTTCTTCAGGTAAAAGATCCCGGTAAGCCTGAATAGCAAAGTCTCCTGTTCCTGTAGCTATATCCATCATCTTTTGTGGGCGGAAAGGCTTGAGCCACGCAATTGCTTTACGTCTCCATCCTTTGTCAATTCCCAATGAAAGGGCATGATTTAGCAGGTCATAATGATGAGCAATGTTATCAAACATCTTCTCCACTTGAACGGCTTTCTTGCCGTCAGAGCTATAAGGCTTAATTTCTTCTTGGGGATATTTCATGTACGAGCAAAAATGAATAAATTAAAAAATAAAAAAGTGTTGCAATAGAAATAATGAATAATAAGAGAACAGAGCCTCTTATTATTCATTTAAAAGTATTTTTATTTAGTAAGGAATGCTGTTACATTCTTTTCAATTCTGGCAGCTACATCATCAAGGCTTGCTTTTACAAACTTCTCTCCAACGATGTTTTCATATAATTCAATGTAACGTTCAGCTACACTATTTACATATTCTTCTGTCATTGCAGGAACCTGTTGTCCTTCTTTTCCCTGGAAACCGTTTTCGATAAGCCATTGACGAACGAACTCTTTTGATAACTGTTTCTGTGGTTCGTTTTTAGCCAAACGTTCTTCAAAGCCTTCAGCATAGAAATAACGGGAAGAGTCTGGAGTATGAATTTCGTCCATCAGGATAATTTTGTCATCCTTCTTTCCAAATTCGTACTTTGTATCAACAAGAATAAGGCCCATCTGTTTTGCAATTTCACATCCGCGGGCGTAAACTGCCAATGTGTATTTTTCCAATTGCTCATAATCTTCTTTGCTTACGATGCCCTGTGCTATGATTTCTTCTTTAGAGATATCTTCGTCATGACCTTCATAAGCTTTGGTGGTAGGAGTAATGATAGGAGTTGGGAAAGGTTGGTTTTCTTTCATTCCTTCGGGCATTGCTACGCCGCAAAGGGTACGTTTGCCTTCTTTATATTCTCTCCATGCGTGACCGGTAAGATATCCGCGTACAACCATTTCAACTTCGAAAGGTATACATTTGATGCCTACGGTAACCATTGGGTCTGGAGTTGCAACTTTCCAGTTAGGCACAATATCAGCAGTTGCATCAAGGAATTTTGCAGCAATCTGATTCAACACTTGTCCCTTGTAAGGAATACCTTCGGGCAGAATAACGTCGAATGCAGAGATGCGGTCACTTACAACCATCACCAATAATTCGTCATTGATATTATACACATCGCGTACTTTTCCGTGGTAAACACTCTTTTGTCCCGGAAAATTAAAATCTGTTTTTACTAATGCTTTGCTCATTATTGTTTTTGTTTTTGAGATTCTTCTAATTTTTCTTTTTTCTTTTTCTCATCGAACTTTTCATAAGCGTCGACAATTCGCGTTACCAATTTGTGACGAACAATATCTTTCTTTCCAAGTTCCACGAAGCTTATTCCTTTCACTCCTTTTAGAATCTTTATAGCCTGAACTAAACCAGAAGTCTGGGCAGCTGGAAGGTCAATTTGTGTAAGGTCTCCGGTTATAATCATTTTTGTATTCATTCCCATGCGGGTAAGAAACATCTTGATTTGCTGGGTAGTAGTGTTTTGCGCTTCATCAAGAATAACTACTGCATCATTTAGTGTACGCCCACGCATAAAAGCCAATGGTGCAATCTGAATTATGTTAAGGTCTATATATTCTTTTAACTTAGCGGCAGGAATCATGTCCTGAAGTGCGTCGTAAAGCGGTTGCAGATACGGATCGATCTTTTCTTTTATATCCCCCGGAAGGAAACCAAGTTTCTCACCAGCTTCAACTGCTGGGCGGCTGAGGATAATCTTTTTAATTTCTTTTTGTTTCAGTGCTCTGACGGCCAATGCGATAGAAGTATAAGTCTTTCCTGAACCGGCTGGGCCGATAGCAAATAGCATATCACTCTTTTCAAATCCTTCCACAAGTTTCAGCTGATTGTCACTGCGTGGAATAATAGGCTTACCGGTTACACTAAATACAATTACGTTTCCGTTCTTTTCAGTCTGCGGAGCATTTCCCTTAATGATATCAATAATAACTTCTTCTTTCAGAGAATTGTACTGAGCACAATGTTTTTCTAATGCTAATATATTCTCTTCAAAAGCGCACATCTCTTCTTCATCGCCCATCACCTTAATTACATTTCCGCGTGCAACTATCCTTAACTTAGGATATAAGGCTTTTATTAGTTGAATGTTGGCATTATTCACGCCATAGAAGATAACCGGATCTATTTCTTCAAGAACAATCAGTTTTTCTATCATTGAATCAATTTAAAGGATCTATGTTAATTCTGAATTGCCTGCAAATTTAATCATTTCGTTTGGATTCTTTTAGTTTTCTGATGGAATTTATTTGGAGGATAATTTTTTTTGAAGGACTTTTTAATATATATTTGCATATCAAAATATGTAATACGAAACCCATTAATTGTCTTTCCGATGCGTAAACTTATTCCCTTTGTCTGCTCTTTGCTGCTAATTTGTTGCTTGTCTGCATGTAAGGATAAAACTCTTAAGCTGAACCATCCGAAAAATATACGAGGAGTGATTAGCTTTAAGCGTTCTTTCAGCGATTTGAATGATTTACAACTCTCTGTTGCTCAAAAAATAGGTATTAAACCAGCTTCATCGCGTGAACAAGTTGAAAAGATGAAGGGTCGTTTAGTACACATTGAAGACAATGAATATTATGTGGTTGATTCATTAACACATTCTCTCCCTTATCTGATTCCCAAAGCCAGTAATTTACTTTCAAGCTTAGGCTCTAATTTTCTTGATTCTTTGGGAGCAAAAGGATTAAATCCTTATAAAATTGTTGTTACTTCTGTGCTTAGAACATTGGATGATGTTCGTAAACTGCGCCATCATAATGGAAATGCTTCTGAGAAGTCTGCTCATTTTTATGGAACTACATTTGATGTAAGCTGGAAGCACTTTGAAAAAGTAGAGGAAGATCGTCCGATGCAGGATGTTAATAAGGACACTTTAAAACTCGTTTTGTCAGAAGTGTTGCGTGATCTTCGCAAAGCTGAAACTTGTTATGCGAAGTATGAACTGAAGCAAGGTTGTTTTCATATTACTGCCAGATAGAACTTACTTAAAGAAAAAAAATGTACCTTTGCACCAAAAATTAGAATACGCGTGCAACGATACTTTATTTATTTAGCCTACGAAGGTACAAATTATCACGGTTGGCAGGTTCAGCCTAATGGTGTAAGCGTGCAAGAGTGTCTGCAGAAAGCCCTTTCCACACTTCTTCGACTTGAGATCGAGGTGGTTGGAGCCGGTAGAACAGATGCCGGTGTTCATGCCAGATTGATGGTGGCGCACTTCGACTTTGAAAATAATATTGCCGATCTTACTTTGTTGGCCGATAAGCTAAACAGAATACTTCCTCCGGATATTTCCGTGTATCGTGTCTGTGAAGTCAACCCGGAAGCACACGCTCGCTTTGATGCCATTTCCCGAACTTATAAGTATTATATCACCAGCGTTAAATCACCTTTTAACCGCCATTTGAAATGCAGAATACATGGTGTGCTTGATTATGAACTAATGAATCGGGCTGCACAAACTTTGTTTGATTATACTGACTTTACTAGTTTTAGCAAGCTGCATACAGACGTTAAAACGAATAATTGCCGGATAATGCATGCCGAATGGGTTAAGGAGGATGAAACAACCTGGGTGTTTACCATTAAGGCCGATCGCTTTCTTAGAAATATGGTTCGGGCCATTGTAGGCACTTTGGTTGAAGTGGGAAGAGGCAAGCTGAGCATTGAAGAATTCCGGAAAGTAATAGAACAAAAAGACAGATGTAAGGCAGGTGCTTCTGTTCCGGGACATGCATTGTTCCTGGTAAATATTGAATATCCTGCAGAAATATTTATATAATATGTGGTTATTATTAGCTTTCGCTTCAGCTCTTTTGCTGGGTTTTTATGATGTATTCAAGAAACAATCTTTAAAAGATAATGCAGTATTACCAGTACTATTTCTTAATACACTATTTTCCAGTCTCATATTTGTTCCGTTTATTGTTTGTTCGGCTTTAGGACAGGAATGGATTAGTAACACTATATTTTATGTTCCCGTAGAAGGGTGGGAGGTGCACAAATATGTGCTGTTGAAATCGGGCATTGTTCTTTCTTCCTGGATTTTTGGATATTTTGGGATGAAGCATTTACCGCTTACTATAGTTGGACCTATTAATGCTACTCGTCCGGTTATGGTACTGGTTGGCGCAATGCTTATATTTGGTGAACGTCTCAATCTTTATCAGTGGATTGGTGTTTTACTGGCTGTAGCGTCGTTCTTTATGTTGAGCCGTTCCGGGAAAAAAGAAGGAATTGATTTTAAAAGAGACAAATGGATACTTTTTATTGTGCTTGCTGCAATAACAGGAGCCATTAGCGGATTGTACGATAAATACCTGATGAACCAGTTTAATCCAATGTTGATTCAGTCGTGGTATAATATTTATCAGCTGTTCATTATGGGAGGTGTTTTATTGATATTATGGTTGCCAAAACGTAAAGAAACAACTCCGTTTCATTGGGATTGGAGTATTATCTTTATTTCCATCTTTCTTTCTGCCGCCGATTTTGTTTACTTCTACGCCCTTAGTTATAACGATTCCATGATTTCTATTGTATCAATGATTCGTAGAAGTAGCGTTATTGTTTCTTTCATCTTTGGTGCAATGTTTTTCCGTGAAAAGAATTTAAAAAGTAAAGCTATTGATCTTATTTTAGTTTTAATCGGAATGATATTCTTATATTTGGGCTCAAAATAAATTAATAAGATGAAAAAGATTGTTCTTCTTTGTTTTTTGATGACTTGTGTTATTTCCTTACATGCACAAGATGCTAAATCGGTATTTATTAATATCCCCGATTCGTTGTGTCCTTTACTGACTAAAGTTAACCGGGAAGACTTTGCTGATTTTCTGGAAAGCAAAATGAAAGCACAAGTAAAAAACAAGATGGACAAGATGTCTGAAATGAAGGTGCTTACTAAAGACTATGTCAGTTTACAAACCACCTCGCTGAGTAATTTTCAAATGAAGTTGCTTCAATTGAATGATACAACAAAAATTATCTGCGTAATCAATACAGTGTGCGGTCCGGTATGCGATAGTCGAATTTCCTTTTATACAACCCAATGGAAAGAACTTCCTTCAAAAGACTACATAGATATGCCGGGAATGGAGAGCTTCTTTATAACTCCTGAATCTGCAAAACTTGCTGCATATAATGATGCCCGTGCTTCTTTGGATTTCTATTTGCTGAAGTCTGATCTTTCCAAAGATAGCAATGAACTTGTTTTTACTTTTACTTCACCTCAGAATCTTGACGAAAGCTTAGCTAAAGCTTTGGAGCCTTTTTTAAAGAAGGAGCTTGTCTATGTTTGGAAAGATGGTCGGTTTGCATTGAAGAATTAACTAAAGGGTAGTTTTTGATTTATCTCTCTAAATTTTTTTTTCATAAAAAAGCCTCGCAGTCTCGCAGTGGTAGTATAAAACATTGTAAATCAATTAAATATTATCGCGTAGCTTTTAAAAAGCTACGCGGAAGTATAAAAGCTACCCGCTTGACTAGCTATTAACTATCTTCCCCTGTTTTTTATTCTTTAAATGTGATGTTTTGCATTCACTAACCAATAAATGTTTATTCTATCCAGGTGTAGAGCATTGCTCCACCCGGGTGTAGAAGGTCGTTTCATCCGGATGTAGAGGGACGGTATATCCGGGTATACAAGCAATAAAAAAAGCTCTGATACAATTTTGTATCAGAGCTTTTTTATCAGATAAAATCTGAATATTATTTTTTGCTACGGTCTCCGTAACGGCTTTTGAACTTATCAATACGACCAGCTGTATCTATCATTGTAGATTTACCAGTGTAAAATGGGTGTGAAGTGTTAGAAATTTCAAGCTTAACCAATGGATAAGTTTCACCTTCGAATTCTACAGTTTCTTTAGTGTTGCAAGTTGATTGAGATAAAAATACATCGCCGTTAGACATATCTTTGAATACGACTGGACGATATGATTCTGGATGAATACCTTTTTTCATTTCAGTATTTGTTTTTTAATTATTATTACTTTGTACTATTTGGTAAGAATAGTGTAATGGTCTATTTCAGAGCGCAAAGATAATGCTTTTCTTTAAATTGAAAAATTATTTGAGGAACTTTTTCGTATGATTATAAAATAATGTTTGTTTTGTGTCAATTGTTAATTTTTTCAATGAAAAAACTAACTGATAATCATATTGTAACACAAATGACAAATAAAGTTAATCTTTATAGCCGATTATTAATTGTATAATTATTAACTTTGCACTCCTTAATGAGCTAAAGGTCTATGAACTATTTTTTTATATGCTATGAAAAGAAAATATTTAAGTGTATTTAAATTAGTCAAATAAAAAACGATAGAATGAAAAAGATTTTTCTGTATTTGTTAATGCAATTATTAATTGTCTGTATAGGTGGACAATTAATAGCACAGGTCCCGAGTGGTTATTATTCATCTGCAGTAGGGAAGAAAAAAGCAGAATTGAAAACTGCTTTACATTCCATAATTATGAATGCAAAAGTGCTGAATTATGGTAGTGGAGCTGGTAGTACGTGGTCGGGCTTTGCCCAGACAGATGTTCGTCCGGATGGAACAGTTTGGGATATGTACTCAAATAATAAGGTTCCTGTAAACGGTAATTCTGCTGCATCAGGCATGAATATAGAGCATTCATTTCCTAAAAGTTGGTGGGGAGGTGATGAGCGTCAGTCTTATAGAGACCTTTATAATCTGAACCCATCAAACAGTGATGCTAATTCAGCAAAGAGTAATTATACCATGGCTGTTGTTGACGGTGCTGTTACATATTCAAATGGAGTGATAAAAGTTGGGAAATCAAGTAGCCGCCCCGGAGGTTTAATTGATGCATGGGAACCATCCGATGAATACAAAGGTGATTTTGCCCGCGCATACATGTATATGGTAACATGTTATGAAGACTATTCAAATGATTGGACTACTACATCTGCTCTTAATGAACTGGATAAAAATACCTATCCTACCTTTCAACAGTGGGCTTATCAGCTTCTTCTTAAATGGAGCCAGCAAGATCCTGTAAGTGATAAGGAGATAAACAGAAACAATACTGTTTCTAAAATACAGGGAAACCGAAACCCATTTATAGATTATCCGGAATTGGCTGAGTATATCTGGGGAGCTAAGACGGAAACCCCATGGAGTGAGAATACTGATCCTGTGTTGTATTCACCGGCAAATAATTCAACTCTAGATTTGGGGGTTACTTCAATTAGCAAGATACTAGAGAAAGAAGTATCTGTCAGCGGAAAGAATCTAACTGGCGATTTGGCTGTAAGTGTTACTGGAACCGGATTTAGCGTTTCTACATCTGTTTTAACTAAAGATCAGGTGACTGCCGGTGCAAAAGTTACTGTTCAGTATACTTCTGCTTCAGCTGCAACTTCTACAGGAACATTGCTTTTGTCTGGAGGAGGAGTCTCAGTTTTAGTCAATCTGACTGCTGAGGCTGTTGATGGTATACCTGTACTTGCTGCATCAAATGTAACTTCAAAATCATTCGTTGCTTCATGGAAGAATGTGAGCGATGCAACAACAAAGTACGATTTTAGTCTTTATCAATCTGATAAAGCAACATTGGTAAGTGGTTATCCGGTAAGTGTTAATGCTTCTTCTGAAACACAAACTGTTGCAAATCTGACACCGGATACACAATATTATTATAAACTTGCCGGAGGTGGACTATCTTCAAATCTTATAGGTGCAAAAACATTAGTTGCTGTACCTGTAGTGACAGCAACTCCGCAGGGTGGGAATCTTGATTTTGTAACATTACCAAATGTAACCTCATCAGTAAAAAGCGTAACTGTTTCAACAGAGTATATTAATAGTAACATTTCTGTTCAAGTTGGTACTCCTTTTGAAATATCATCAGATCAACAGACGTGGTCTAATACTATAACTCTTGCTTCTGTAGGAGGAACTTTTTATGTTCGTATGGCTTCTTCTGTAGCAGGTAGTTATCAGTCAACTCTTTCTCTTAATTGTTCTGAAATTACAGATGCTCAGGAATTAACTGTAAACGGATCTGCTGAGTTAGCTAAAACATTTTTGGAGGATTTTGAGAAAAAAAACACAGTTGGATATTTTAATGGTGAAGTTGAAAGCACAACAGGAAGCTGGGTCTTTGTTAATACTTTAATAATGAATGGTGATAATAGCGATTTAAAAAATGGTATAAGATCTGCCCGAATAAAACCAGCAGGCTCAATTAGTATGAATTTTGATAAACAAAATGGTATTGGTACTTTATCTTTATATGCTGGTACCTACGGAACTGATGTTGCAACAACTCTGGGAATATATTACTCTTCAGATGCAGGAACTACATGGAAATCTGTTGCCGAAAATATTGGTGTATCGAATACATTCACAGAATATAAGTATTCAATTAATATCTCGGGAAATGTGAGAATTAAAATAGTAAATTTAACTACTTCCGGGACTAAACCTCGTGTGAATGTTGATGATATCTCTATGACAGATTACACTTCAACCGGTATTTCTAAGAACGAAAGCGATTCATTTCGTTTCTATGTGCAAAGTAATCAGCTTGTTATTCAGAATGACAAGACTCAGACAATTTGTATCTATAATATCTCCGGACAAACAATATATAAACAAAAGCTGATGCCAGGAGTTACTTCTGTAACACTTCCTCAGGGCATTTATATATTGAGTGGTGAAGGGGTAGTGAAAAAGGTTATAGTTAAGTAATATCTTAACTATGATAGAAACTATTCTTGTTCTTTAATTGTAACGAGAATATGATTCAATAATTTAATAAGGTCGGAAAGCGTGAATGTTTATTCATCTTTCCGATCTTATTTTTATTTAGATAGTTTACTTCTGGAGAAAAGCTACAACATTGGTGTAACAATATTGTTTTATAGTTTTTTAGGTATAAAATTTCTATGAATATGTTTCTATCTCGATTTTTTTTAAGACTTTTGTCTAAGAATCACCCTTTGTTGGCCCTCACTAAAAGAATTATAAATTAAATATCATTATAAAAGTAAATTTGAAATGAAAAAATTACTTATAGTATTAAACCTACTTCTCCTTTTTTCTTTGTTTGGTAATGCACAAGAAAAAAAGTATGCACTCTATAGTGCCGCATTTTATAATTTAGAAAACTTATTTGATTACACTCATGATCAGGGTAAGGACGATTACGAATACCTACCCGATGGTAAGAATGGATGGGATTCTATAAAGTATGTATCCAAGCTACATAATATGGCTCAAGTGATAAGCCAGCTTGCAAGAGACAAACAACCCGAAGGACCTGCCTTTATAGGCGTTGCCGAGGTTGAAAATAGAAAAGTACTTGAGGCTTTGGTCAAACAACCTGCCCTTGCATCTACCGGTTATCAGTTTGTTCATTATGAAGGACCGGATAAGCGTGGCATAGATTGTGGACTTATATATAATCCTGCATTATTTAAGGTAACTACAAGTAAACTTGATCTCTATGTGAACCCCAATGACACAGTTCATAAAACACGTGGTTTCCTTATTGTTAGTGGAATTCTGGCAAATGAAAAGGTTACTGTTATAGTAAACCACTGGCCCTCCAGGGGAGCAGAATCTCCTGCACGTGTACTTGCCGGACAGCAGGTGCGTGTACTAAAAGACTCTTTGCTTACGGCTGATCCTGCTTCCAAGGTAATTATCATGGGAGATATGAATGACGATCCAATGGACCAGAGTATGAGCCAGGCATTGGGAGCAAAGCGTGAAATTAAAGATGTTGAACAAGGCGGATTGTATAATCCTTGGTGGAATACTTTGGCAAAAGGTATGGGAACTCTTACATACAAAGGAAAGTGGAATCTTTTTGATCAGATTGTTGTATCATCTAATTTGTTGGGTGATGATAGAAGTACTTTGAAATTTTGCCAAAATGAAATTTTTTATCGCGATTTCATGATTGAGCAGGAAGGTAAATATAAGGGATCACCTAAGAGGACTTTTGGAGGCAGCACTTGGTTAAACGGTTATAGTGATCACTTGCCAACTATAATTTATCTGATTAAAGAAATAAAATAAGTTTTGAACATCCAATAAATTATAAAAGGGCTGGATTTAGTTGAACTTAAATCCAGCCTTTTTGTTTTTATTGCCATATAGAGATTACAATATGATATTCATCTGTATAAGATGACTATTTTTCGTAACTAAATATGGCTTTTTATATGATAAAATCTTTTGCAGAACACTTTAATTCAAACAATTATTTTTAATTTTGCGGAAGAATTTTAATTCACTAACAATAAATATTTTAAAAAACATGGTTAATTACAAAGATTTAGGCCTCGTAAACACTAAAGAGATGTTTAAGAGAGCTATCGCTGGAAAGTATGCCATTGCAGCGTTTAACTTCAACAACATGGAGCAAATGCAAGCTATTATTCAAGCTGCAGTTGAAACAAAGTCTCCTGTTATCCTTCAGGTATCAAGTGGCGCACGTAAATATGCAAACCAAACTTTACTTCGTTATATGGCTCAGGGAGCTGTAGAATACGCAAAGGAACTAGGTTGTGCTAACCCTGAAATTGTTCTTCACCTAGACCATGGAGATTCTTTTGAACTTTGTAAGTCTTGTATCGATATGGGATTCTCTTCAGTAATGATTGATGGTTCTCACTTCCCATACGAAGAAAATATAGCTTTAACTAAGAAAGTTGTTGAATATGCTCACCAGTTTAATGTAACAGTTGAAGGTGAACTTGGCGTATTGGCAGGTGTTGAAGATGATGTAGTTGCAGAGCACCACACATATACTCAACCATCTGAAGTAGTAGATTTCGTATCTCGCACAGGTGTTGATTCATTGGCTATCTCTATCGGTACTTCTCACGGAGCAAACAAATTTACTCCAGCTCAATGTACCCGTGATGCTAATGGTATCTTGGTTCCACCTCCATTGCGTTTCGATATCCTTGAAGAAATTGAAAAAGAAATCCCTGGATTCCCTATCGTTCTTCACGGTTCATCTTCTGTACCTCAGGATTTGGTTGCTCAAATCAACCAATATGGTGGTAAATTAGTTGATTCTATCGGTATTCCAGAAGAACAACTTCGTAGAGCTGCTACTTCTGCAGTATGTAAGATTAACATCGACTCTGATGGTCGTTTGGCTATGACTGCTGCTGTACGTAAAGTATTCGTAGAACAACCAGGAGAATTCGATCCACGTAAGTACTTAGGTCCTGCTCGTGACACTTTGAAAGCTCTTTATAAACTGAAACTTGAAAACGTTCTTGGTTCAGCTGGTAAGTTAGCAAAGTAATTTATTGATAAATCAGTATAGGTAAAATCCTGTCCGGGTAATTCGGGCAGGATTTTTTTTGTTAATTTGCCACATTTTAATAAAATTATGAACCATTAATTGCAAAAAGGTGTATTAGTTGTATCTTTGTGGATCAAAAAAGGAAAATTAATTTAATTTTTATACAATCTTATAACAAAATAGAATATGGCAGATGAAAAAAAATTCGTGCCTTTCGTCTCGGCGAATGAAAGCATGAAAGAGTTTACCGGTAGGGCAGTGCTCATTGGTTTGGTACTGGCCGTGATTTTGGGAGCAGCAAATGCTTACCTGGGCTTGAAGGCAGGTATGACTATTGCCGCTACATATCCCGCAGCAGTTATTGGTATGGCTATTTTACGTTTCTTCAAAGGTACAATTCTGGAAGAGAATATTACCCGTACCGTAGGTTCAATTGGTGAATCAGTAGCAGCTGGTGCAATATTTACTTTGCCGGCGTTTTATATCTCCGGTGTGTGGAGTGGACGGCAGTTCAGTTCCATAGGTAGTTACTTTATCGCTTCACTGATTCTTATTACCGGTGGTATATTAGGTGTTTTGTTTGTAGCTTTGCTCCGCAGAGTTATGGTAGAAGATAAAGAACTTCCTTTTCCTGAAAGTGTGGCAGCAGCCGAGATTCATAAAAGTGGCCGTACCGGTTCGGGCGGTTCAAAATATCTGTTCTCTGCAATGATTGTTGGTGCGGTAGTTAAAATTGCCGGTGATCTTCGTCTTTTTGCAACAGAATGGACAACCTTTTTCAAATCTTCTATTGCTAAGTTTGCCGGAGGAAAAACTCTTGATGGTGGCTTCCTTGCCGGTGGTCCTTCTATCAGTCCTGCTTATTTAGGCGTTGGTTATATTATCGGCCCACGTCTTTCAGCACTTAACTTCAGTGGTTCAGTAATGGCATGGGGATTAATGGTTCCTATGTTGCTTACCGTACTAGGTTCTTCTTTTGTAGGTTCTCTTCCTCAAAACGCTGCTCTGCCAGTTGATTCTCCTGATGCATGGATGAATGCAGCAAATGTTGTATGGAAAGAAGTTGTACGTATCATTGCAATCGGCGGTATGCTTGTAGCTGCTTGTTTTACTCTTTACAGAATGCGTAGCAGCCTTGGTACAGGATTAAAACGTTCCGTTAAAGACTTGAAGCGTGCTACTCAAGGTTCTGCATCTGATGTGGAGCGCACAGAAAAAGACCTTAAATCTTCATGGATTCTTTTAGGTATCTGTTTTGCTGCCATCGCTACATTTGTAATCACATATTTCATATTTAGTACAACAATTCTTGTGGCTATCGTTGCTTCAACCATTATGATTGTACTTGCATTCTTCTTTGCAGCCGTTTCCGGTTACCTGGTTGGAATCATTGGTTCTAGTAATAACCCTATCAGCGGACTTACACTTACTGCTTTGGTAGTAACAGCGTTAATTCTTGTTGCTTGTGGTGTTGATTCTCATAATGGTGGCGTTGCTGCCGTATTAGGAATTGCAGCCATTGTTTGTGTGGCAGCTGCCGTAGGTGGTGAGATGTTCCAGGATTTGAAAGCCGGACATATCCTTGGCGGTACTCCATGGAAAATGCAGGTAGGTGACCTTATCGGTGTTGTTGTTGCAGGTTTTGTAATGTTCGGTGTATTGATTGTCCTTAATCAAGGTGATATAAACATGGGACTTCAGCAAGGTTACGAAGGAGGTTTCGGAAGTAAGAATCTTTCAGCTCCTCAGGCTGGTTTGATGGCTGCCCTTTCTCAGGGAATTATCGGTGGACAAATGGCATGGGTGTTGATTATTGCCGGAATGGTTATGGCTGTTGCCTTTATCCTGATGGGAATCACAAGTCCGATGCTTATATTCGTAGGTATGTACCTTCCTTTCAACACCGTATTCGCTATTTTTGTGGGCGGTCTTATCAAAGGAGTTCTAGATCTTTATGTTGCACGTCGCAAATACAGCGTTGGACAGCTTGCTACTGTGGAAAACACCGGAGTACTTCTTGCTTCCGGGCTTATTGCCGGTGAGGCATTGATGGGACTGGTTGTTGCCATCTTTGCCATGTTCAACATATTCTTTGCCGATATGCTTCCATTTGCAAGTCCAAACTATGTAGTTGGACTGGTTATAATGCTGGTAATTGGTTACTTCTTTGTTCGCGTTCCGCTTAAGAAAGCAGATTCAATGAAACAGTAAGTTATGAAGGAAAAAGAAAAAGTAAACCTATTTGATGTAATTCCCTACATCAGCGAACATGTTACAACGGAGAAGGAAGGTGATCTTTCTACGATTGCTTTTCCCCGCTTTCGCAATAAGTTTATGCAGAAGTATTTTGTGCCGAAAGGTAAATCTGCCAAGCTGCATGTGAAACTTGAAGAACATGGTACTGCAGTGTGGAATTTGATAGACGGGAAACGTACGGTAATGGAGATAACAGAACTGCTGGCCGATCATTTCGACCATGAAGAAAATTATCAGTATCGTATTACCACGTACATCTCTCAGCTATACAGTAACGGGTTTATAAAATACAAAACAGTACAATAACAGGGTATTGTAAAATTAAAGAGGAGAGGATGCTTGCAAAAGTGTCCTCTTCTTCGTTTAAGCTCATTATTGCTTTACTACCCACACTTTAGCAAAGACTACCTTATACTTTACCTGTTTATAAACCAGAGATTGATGCTAGCTTGTACAAGCTGGTGATTTAAGGTCGTGACCCTAATATACTGGCTTGTACAAGCTGAAGTGCTGAGTTGTACAAGCTAGCATTAATATCTCCTTTCAAATACTATAATAAGTCTGAGGAGTACAATTAATATCATTAAGCTAAACTATAATTACCTACGGCTTTATTTTTATATTGCAGTAAAGTGAAGCTTTTGTGAATTAGAAGTGTCTGATTATTAACATGATATATTGTTGAGTGGTGTACATGGTGTAGATAAATCGTTCTTTTTTCGTTCTGAAAAATAAGAATTTAAAAATTATGCATTTTGCGGAATTATCAAAATTAATTTTCTGGAAGCCTAAAAAACGCTTTTTAAGTGCACCATGTACACCACTTTTGTCGTTGTGCGTTTGTAATATGTTGATTATTAGAACTACTTAATTTTGTAGGTGGCAGATCCTATGTTTGCAATAAATATGCTGAAGTGAAAAAATAAGAAGCATAAGCTAAGAGTATTTTTTATATTTGAGGTACCAAACTTAAACATTCAAATATTCAAAGCTTATGCGTACACAAAGTAACAAAGTAAATTTCAATGGAGAAAATATTTATGTTGGAATTGATGTTCATCTAAAGAGTTGGGCAGTGACAATCTACACAGAACATTTGCATCATAAGACTTTTAGTCAGCCACCGGTTCCCATATTATTATGGAAATATCTGGATGAAAATTTTCCTGGTGGTAATTACTATTCTGCTTATGAAGCCGGATTCTGTGGATTTCATATTCACTTTGAACTGGAAAAGTTGAATATAAAAAATATAGTAGTCAATCCCGCTGACATACCGACCAGTCAAAAGGAACATGTGCATAAGAATGATTCTTGCGATAGCAAGAAAATAGCCCGTTCTCTGAGAGCTAAAGAACTCACCGGAATACATATTCCATTGATTGAGACCTTAGAAAATCGTTCTTTAGTTCGTTCTCGAGAAATCTTGGTCAAGGATCTGGTTCGTTTCAAACAGCGAATAAAGTCTTTTCTTTATTTTTATGGGATAGCCTATCCTCCTGAATTTGAAAAGTCATCTTGTCATTGGTCAAAACGCTTTCTTAAATGGTTAAAAGAAATATCCCTAAATACGCAAAATGGAAATGAAGCATTATCCCTATTAATAAGAGAAGTAGAACAACAGCGCCTTCTTTTATTAGAAGTGAATAAGAAAATTCATAGCTTGGCTATTTCTGATAAATATATTAAAGAGATGGAATTAATAAGAAGTGTCCCCGGAATAGGCTTGATTACAGGACTTACTTTTCTATTGGAAATAGAAAATATAGAGCGTTTTTCTAACACGGACAAGCTAGCCTGTTTTGTAGGAATAATACCGACTTGTCATTCGAGTGGAGAAACTAGTAATAATGGAGAAATGACCTTTAGAGGGCAAATCCATTTAAAGAAAGGTCTGATTGAAAGTGCTTGGGTTGCTTCAAGAATAGATCCAGCTCTAACACATAGCTTTATTAAGCTTTGCAAAAGAATGGAACCCAATAAGGCAATCATACGAATTGCGAGAAAGTTGTTAAACAGAATATATTATACTCTAAAAAAGGAACATAAATACGAATATGGAATGGTTAAATAATAATACCCATATAAAATCTGTATAAAGAGTGACCGCTAGCCACTTCTTGCAGCTTTGCCTGCTTTGGCAGATTGCGGCCTCTTTCCTATTGAACTGAAAAGGATTATGTAGAAACTGAAAGAATCAGTTAGAACTACTTATAGAAGGTTGTTTTATATAGGAATTTACTAATTATTATTGAGACTAGAGAAACATGTATAATAGGTTTTTCTAGCCATATAGCGATATCTGTAACATAAAAAGAGGGGAAAATCATACAGACTGTCCCCTCAAAATGATGTTACAGCGTAACGCAGGAAGTTTATTGCTGGCAAGTTGCTCCTCAGCAGAGCTTGTTTCCTTTTCAACTTCCTGATTACAAAGCTAATAAAAAGTATAATAAATATTAATAATACTCTTATAATTTGGATTACAACATAGAAGCAGTGGCAGCAAAATAACACTTTTTCCGATTCTGAAAATAGAAATCTGATAATTCCGCAAATTGCGGATTTTCCAAAATCTTATTTCTGGCAGGATAAAAATGGCTTTTTTCCTGCCACTGCTGCCACTAGATATGGTATTTCTTCTTCATTAGTTTCATTATGCATATTCAATAATATAGCTAATATTGTTTTTTTGTATAAAATATTCTCGGTTATGTAATTGTGGATTAATAAAACTAATTATATTTGTTGTAATGTTTTAAATAATGTGGCGTTTATGAACATATAATAGATACATTCTTCTATCTTAATATACCTTCCTTAAGAAAAATGTGTTAGTATCAATATTGTGTAAGATAAGTTTTAGTCACAGAAGCTGAGTATAAAGAACCTCAAAATAAATGGAAGTATATTTTTCTTGAATCAATAGGATTTGAAATTTTGAGATTAAATAGCTATAACGAAATTTATGAAGAATTGTTTTGATATGTAAATAATAAAAGCCCGCCTTAAAAACTTTGGAGGCGGGCTAAAAGACTATTTACCAATAGTCTCTCTGTCTACTTTAACAACCGCTCCAGTTGCAGGATTAAACGTAACCTTAACCACAGATTTCTTCTCGAAAAGACTCTCAGTCAGTGTATCTGTATTACCAAATTGAGTGATCATGAAATCATCTTCAAACAAGGTGTCTTGTGAGTTGAATACAGAAAAATGAGCTTTCCCAGGTAAGTTATAAACAATGCCTTCAATCTTTTTCGGTTTGCCGGTTACAGGAAGTGGTTCCGGAACTGTTTTTAAATTGGTCAGCGTGTAATATACCGGTGTCCCACCAAGATCATTTGCTCCAAGAACTCCCAGTTTTTTAGAGAAGCGGAAAGCTACTGCTTTGGTTATATCCTGAGTAGGAGCAATGGTAAACTTATAAGTCTTAGTTTCTTTTTCTACTGTTCCAGAGAATAACTCTGTCATGGCTTGTTCCTGCTCATCCAGTTTTTCGAGTACCAGTTTTAAAGATGCACCATCTTTGGGCATATTTTCAACTTCCCCTCTCAATAGAGAGCTTTTGCTTTCTCTTACTTTATAGATTTCCTTAGCCACAAGTTCCGCCATCTTTGCACTCGATCCAGCCATAAGAATTTCTTCTGTCATGAAATCACGCGGATTTGGCTTTACTTTCTTTGCAACCGGCACTACTGCAACAGGAACTGTTTTAGGAGAAAGAGGAAGATTGATTGATTTAATAATCCCATCCTCGGTTAGTTCCATAAGCGGAGCCAGAGTCTTATCTTTCAACTTTACGAAATAAGTTTTAGCCGGATCAGAGATACCGATGCTTTTAGCCTTAACACTGGTTAGCTCCCAATGTTCTTCTTTCATATCAGAAATGTTTGTCAATCTAAGATAGCGATCGGCATATTTGCAAAATTCGCCAGGTATATAAGTGGATTTTACGGTTTCTACTTCTATTTCAATTACACTTTTAGGGAGTGCGTATGTAACGCCATACTCCTGATTTTTTCCTCCGTAGAGTGATACATCTGTTTGTCCAAATGTATTTAACGAAAGAAGAAGACTTAATAATGCTATTGATTTTTTCATATTACAATATCTGTTTTTACTTTCCCTGTATTATAAAACACAAATGTAGAGAAAAATTCTCTAAGAACATATTAATTTGTGTTACTTCTCTGTTCCTTGTGTCAATTTGATTAGTGCAAATGGAAGGTTCTCAACAATATCTCCTGCTGTCATTCCTATTTCACCCAGTTTCTCTTTTGCAAGATCGCCTGCCAAACCGTGCAGGTAAACTCCCAATTTGCAGCTATCCTCCGGAGTGTAACCTTGTGATAGTAAAGAAAGCAAAACACCTGTAAGCACATCACCGCTACCGGCAGTAGCCATTCCCGGATTACCTGTAGGGTTAAAGAAGCAATTGCCGTCGGGAGTGATTACTACGGAGTAAGCTCCTTTCAGTACAATGTATATTTTATAGTTTGTAGCCAGATCACGAGCCTTAGCCAGTCTCTCATAGCTACTTTCGCATTTACCCACTAAGCGTTCCAGCTCTTTAGGATGAGGAGTCAGGATGGAACCTCTTGGTATAGAAACCATGCTTTGTCTGTGTTCTGAAAGAATATTCAGTGCATCGGCATCAATAACCATTGGTTCCTGACAAAGTTTTATTTGTTCAATCAGTGCTATGGCAGTTTCTTCCGATTTTCCTAATCCTGGTCCGATAGCTACTGCCGAGTAATTGTCAGGATACACCGGACTAGCAAAGCAGTTTTCGTGCACATCGTGCTGAATTATTGCCTCTGGAACCGTTGTTTGAAGAATGTCATTGTTCTTTAAAGGTACATGGACGTTTAAGATTCCAACTCCGGTTTTTAGACAAGCTTTGGCTGCCAGAACCGAAGCTCCTGCCATACCATAAGCTCCGGCAATAAGCAAGGCATTTCCAAAGTTACCTTTGTGGGAAAAACGCTTGCGTGGCTTTATCAACTTCTTGATGTCTACCTCTTCGGTGAGATACCATGTTGTAAAAGTATCTTCAATTCCTTTTTGGCTTAGGTTGATGTCAAGTAGTTCCCATTCGCCTAAAAAATCTGCATTTTCGGCAAAGAAAAAAGAGAGCTTAGGAAGTTGAATAGACAGCGTTTTATCTGAGCGAATAATATGGTTCTTAATATTGTAAGTATTATCTTCGCACATCAATCCGGAAGGAAGATCGATAGATACTACCATTGCTGATGATGCGTTGATGTATTTTACTACTGCAGCAAAGCCACCCGATAGCGGTTTCTTTAATCCTGAACCAAAAAGACCGTCGATAACCAGGCAATCTTTTCCTAGTACAGGTGGTTCAAATTTACTGGTAACTTCTGTGAAACTGACTTTGTCATCTTGCTCCAAACGTTCTTTGTTTGTAGCACAATCTTCTGATATGTTTTCACCAGTGTTGAACAAAAAAGCCTTCACCTGGTATCCGTGATCTGCCAAAAGGCGAGAAATAGCCAATGCGTCGCCACCATTATTACCCGGACCGGCAAATACAATAACCGGAGTCTCATTGCTCCAGTATTTCATAATAGCAGTTGTTAAAACAGTTGCTGCACGCTCCATTAAGTCAATAGAAGAGATTGGCTCATGTTCTATAGTGTAAGCATCTAGCTGTTTAATCTGTATGCTTGGAAATATTTTCATCGTTATTTGTTTTATTATGGCGCAAAAGTACTAAAAAGACTACAAAAAAGTCTATTGTTTGACTTTAAACTAGTGCAAAAACACTATTTTTGTACCAATTAATAAAAATAAAGAATAATATAACATCTTATGAGTCATTCAAAAGGACATCCCAAAGGCCTCTACCTCATCTTTGCCACCGGTACTGCAGAGCGTTTCAGTTACTACGGCATGCGTGCTATCTTCATCCTGTTTTTAACTAAAGCCCTATTGATGGATAAAGCGCTGGCTTCCTCCATTTATGGAAGTTACACAGGTTTGGTGTACTTAACCCCTCTGATTGGTGGTTATGTGGCTGATAAATATTGGGGAATCAGGCGTTCTGTATTTTGGGGAGCAATAATGATGGGACTTGGACAATTCCTTTTGTTCCTTAGTGCATCATTCCTAAATTCGGTAGAGATGTCTCATTGGCTGATGTATGGTGGTCTGGGACTTCTTATTTTTGGAAATGGATTCTTCAAGCCTACAATAACTACTCTTGTAGGTCAATTATACGAACCCAATGATAGTCGTCTTGATACTGCATATACAATCTTCTATATGGGTATAAATGTAGGTGCATTTATTGCTCCGCTTGTATGTGGATATTTTGGTGATACAGGTACTCCGGAAGATTTTAAATGGGGATTCCTGGCAGCAGCTATTGGAGTGTTGTTTACTATTGTAGTATTTGAAACTCAAAAAAACAAATACCTTGTATCACCTACAGGAGAACAGATTGGTGTTCTACCCGATGCACTTCAGCATAAAGATACAGCAAAAGAAGAACAACCCACAATCTCTAAAGAAGAAGCAACCAAAAAAGCTCTTTTCTTTGCAGGAGTCACTATCGTTCTTTTTGCAATATTTAAATGGGTTTTCGATGCTGAATATATTAGTGCAGGTATATTTGCTGCATGTATAGGTATTCCGGCATACATACTTTTCGATAGCTCACTTACAAAAATAGAAAGAGAACGAATCATTGTTATTTATCTGATTGCCTTTTTCGTGATCTTTTTCTGGGCAGCATATGAACAAGCCGGTGCTTCACTTACTCTTTTTGCAGATGAACAGACTAATCGTTCAATTTTAGGATGGACAATGCCAGCTTCTTATTTCCAGGCGTTTAATCCTCTTTTTGTTGTAGCTTTGGCTTTTGTTATGCCTACAATCTGGTCATTCCTGAATAAGAGAAAGATGGAACCTTCTTCACCTTCAAAGCAGGCTATAGGTTTGTTTCTTTTATCTTTAGGATATTTATTTATTGCTTTTGGAGTAAAAGATCTTCAGCCTGGTGTTAAGGTTAGCATGCTTTGGCTTACCGGGCTTTATTTTATCCACACAATGGGTGAAATGGCATTGTCTCCTATTGGTCTGTCAATGGTTAACAGATTAACTCCGGTTCGTTTTGCATCTTTAATGATGGGTATCTGGTATCTTTCAAATGCAGCGGCAAATAAGTTTGCAGGTATACTTAGCGGTTTATATCCGGAAGCAGGCAAATCTAAAGTAATCCTGGGATTCCAGATTGTTTCTCTATATGATTTCTTTATGGTTTTCGTTGTAATGTCTGGAATTTCAGCTGTGATCTTGTTTTTGTTATCCAATAGATTGCTGAAACTGATGCATGGCGTAAAGTAAGAACTTACGGATTCAGTTAATAAAATGGCTAAATGGAAAAAGAGAGCATATTCTTGCACTCCTTTCCATAAAAAGTCGTACTTTTGCGCCAATTATAATAAATAAATAATTGTTTATGAAAACAATTCAAATAAAAGATAAAAAATTTGCTCTTTCTATTGATGCACAGGCTATTCAGAAAGAAGTAACTCGTGTAGCCAATGAAATTAGTAATGATTTGAAGGATGAGAATCCTATTTTTGTCAGCGTGCTAAACGGATCTTTCATGTTTACTGCTGATTTAATGAAACAAATAGAAATACCCAGTAAAGTCACTTTCGTGAAACTGGCTTCCTATGAAGGAGTTTCATCTACAGGAGTTATTAAAGAAGTTGTAGGACTATCTGAAGATATTCAGGGCAAAACGGTAGTTATTGTTGAAGATATTGTTGATACCGGCTTAACTATGCAACGCTTGATAGAAACTCTTGGCACACGTAATCCTAAAGCTATTCATATTGCTACTTTACTGGTAAAACCAGATAAACTTCAAGTGGAACTGGATATTAAATATTGTGCAATGCGCATTCCTAATGATTTCATTGTAGGATACGGATTGGATTATGATGGCTATGGCCGCAACTATCCTGATATCTACACCTTGGCAGAATAATTTTAATATAAATAGGTATATAAAGACATGTTGAACATTGTTATTTTTGGTGCTCCTGGTTCAGGAAAAGGAACACAAAGTGAGCGTATTGTTGAGAAATTTGGTATTAATCATATCTCAACAGGAGATGTGCTTCGTGCAGAAATTAAGAATGAAACTGCACTGGGTAAAACAGCAAAAGGTTATATCGATCAGGGACAATTGGTTCCAGACGAATTGATTATTGATATCCTTGCAAGTGTATTAGATAGCTTTAAAGAAAGCAAAGGAGTGATCTTTGATGGCTTTCCAAGAACTATTCCTCAGGCTGAAGCATTGAAAGTAATGCTTAATGAAAGAGGACAAGATGTTTCTGTAATGCTTGACCTTGATGTTCCTGAAGAAGAACTGATTACTCGTTTATTGAAACGTGGTGAAGAATGTGGCCGTGCTGATGATAACATGGAAACAATCAAGAAACGTTTGGTTGTATATAATACTCAGACTTCTCCTTTGAAAGAGTATTACAAGAAAGAAGGAAAATATCAATTTATCAAAGGATTAGGTACAATGGAAGGTATCTTTGGTGATATTGTTTCCGCTGTTGAAAATTTATAATTAAGAAGAAATATTATTATGGCTGAATCGAATTTTGTTGATTACGTTAAGATCTATTGTCGCTCTGGTAAGGGAGGCAGGGGCTCTACGCACATGCGAAGAGAGAAGTATATCCCTAACGGCGGACCTGATGGTGGAGATGGCGGAAGAGGAGGCCATATTATATTACGTGGTAACCGCAATTACTGGACGCTGCTTCACCTGAGATACGACCGTCATATCATGGCTGGACACGGTGAGTCAGGAGGAAAGCAACGCAGTTTTGGTAAAGATGGTGAAGATAAATATATTGAAGTTCCTTGCGGAACCGTTGTATATAATGCTGAAACCGGTGAATACATTTGTGATGTAACGGATCATGGACAAGAAGTAAAGCTACTAAAAGGTGGTAGAGGCGGACAAGGTAACAGTCACTTTAAAACTGCTACCCGTCAGGCTCCTCGTTTTGCTCAGCCTGGTGAACCAATGCAGGAACTAGTTATAATCATGGAGTTGAAGCTGCTGGCTGATGTTGGTCTGGTTGGTTTCCCAAATGCGGGTAAATCTACTTTGCTATCTGTTGTGTCGGCTGCAAAACCTAAGATTGCCAATTATCCTTTTACTACTCTTGAACCTAATCTGGGTATTGTGCCTTATCGCGAGGGAAAATCTTTTGTGATGGCAGATATTCCTGGAATTATAGAAGGTGCAAGTGAAGGAAAAGGTTTAGGATTACGTTTTCTGCGCCACATTGAACGAAATTCGCTTTTGCTGTTTATGGTTCCGGCCGATGCGGATGATATTAAGAAAGAGTATGAAATTCTGCTCAACGAGCTTTCCACTTTTAACCCTGAAATGCTTGATAAGCAACGTGTTCTTGCTATTACAAAATGTGATATGCTGGATCAGGAACTGATGGATGAAATAGAAAAGACACTGCCCGATACAATTCCGTATGTGTTTATTTCGTCAATTACCGGTCTGGGTGTTTCTACTCTGAAAGATATTCTTTGGGATGAATTAAATAAGGAAGGTAACAAGATTGAAGGTATTATTCACCGTCCCAAAGATGTTAATAAGTTACAGGCAGAATTATTAGAAATGGGCGAGGATGAAGACTTTGAATTTTCTTATGAGGAAGAAGAGGAAGAGGAAGAATTCTTCGAGGATGAAGAAGATAAGGAAGAATAATGACAGAATTAACAGAAGATAAAGTAATATTAGGTTTTGAGCTATTTAGCTCAATTCCTAATATTTCTCATTTTGTAACCTCCCGTAACGGAGGCTGTAGCGAAGATACTTTTGCATCATTTAATTGTGCGCCTTTTTCGGGAGATGATCCTGACAAAGTGAAGCGCAATCAGGAAATGCTTTGTTCTAAATTGGGTGTTCAGCCAAATAAGTTGGTCATCCCGTTTCAAACACACGGAAGTACTATACGTGCTATCGATCCTTTTTATGTAAGCCTTTCTCCGGAAGAGCAGCAACGCAGGCTTCACGGGGTGGATGCCTTGATTACGAATATTCCGGGCTATTGTATTTGTGTTTCTACAGCCGATTGTGTGCCGATTCTTTTATATGATTCAGCAAACAAGGCAATTGCAGTTATCCATGCAGGATGGAGAGGTACTGTTGCAAAGATTGTGAAGCAAACCTTGGACATGATGGATCACACATATAATACCGATGCAAAGGATGTTATTGCAGCCATTGGTCCTAGTATTTCTGTTGATTCCTTTGAAGTAGGGGAAGAGGTTTATGATACTTTCCAGAAAATAGGATTTGACATGACTAAGATTGCAGTGTGGAAAGAGGAAACGCAGAAACATCATATTGACCTGTGGGAAGCCACTCGCATTCAATTAACAGATATTGGAGTGCTTCCTGAAAATATTGAGATATCAGGAATCTGTACATACGAAGAACACGAACGCTTTTTCTCTGCCCGTCGCTTGGGTACTAAGTCCGGACGTATTCTTTCTGGAATAATGTTGAAAAAATAACTCAACGCAATGTTTACTTTCAAAGTATCTGAAGAAGTCCGTAAAGCTTGTCCCGATTATATTGGTGCAGCTATATATGCCACAGTAAAGAATTCTCTCCATAGCGAAGAGCTGTGGGAAAAGATCGATGCGGTAGCTGCTGAATATAAAGCTACTCATCAGATTGACGAAGTGAAAAAAAATCGTCATATACTTGCCACGCGTAATGCATATAAGAAGTTTGGGAAAGATCCTAATCGTTATCGTCCTTCAGCTGAGGCTCTTTGCAGAAGAATACTCCGAGGCTTACCTCTCTACAAAATAGATACTTTGGTTGATCTTATTAATCTGGTTTCCATTCGTACCGGATATTCCATAGGAGGTTTTGACGCCGGAAAAATATCAGGAGATATTCTTGAACTGGTTGTGGGAAAAGCTGATGAACCTTTTGAAGGTATAGGGCGGGGGATACTCAATATAGAAGGACTTCCGGTTTACAGGGATGCAGTAGGAGGAATAGGTACACCTACCAGTGATAACGAACGTACTAAGTTGTCTGTAGGAACCACTCAATTACTTGCTGTAATAAATGGCTATAGCGGAAAAGAAGGCTTGACTGAAGCGGTGGCTTACATGCAATCATTGCTCAGAGAATTTGCCGCTTCAGATGGTGGTGAGGTTGTCTATTTCTGATTGACAACAGGAACTGCTATTTCTTGCTGATTGATAATAGGTTTATTGTTCCTGTTTTTTGCATCAAACTCATACATCATAAATATAATAAGTGCATAGCTTAAGATCATCAGTGTAGAAAAGACCATGATTTTTCGTCCTCTTTTAGGTTTATATACCAGTTTTGATAGTCGGATTATAGATAATATCAACCCAGCTATCATTCCGATTCCTACCAAATAAGGTAAGACTCCCAGAAACAGGAATAATAGGAAATAGATTACGTAGTATAGAGCTACGGCTGAAAGAACAGGTATCAGCACAAAAATACTAAATCCGGGCAGAATATATTTTCTAAATACCCCGGGGCTTTCTTTCTCATCAAGTTTTGCTTCAGGTTCAATCTGTTGATTATCCTCTTCGTCTTCTTTTGACCATTTACCAAATCCTAGTATTCCCAATTTGCTTGCCAGCGCAATGAACACGCCTATAAACCAAAGAATACAAAGAATTGCTGCGTCATCAAGAATATTTATGTTCAGTGGATTCTCTATAAGCGAAAGAGAACCATTTATAATGAGGTATCCGGCCCATACGGTAAACAGGGTGAGTGCACAAAGTACTCCAATTACCATTTTTTTCCACTTCTTCGTATTAGGAGAACTTTCGTCAATCACTACTTGAACATCGGAAATCTTATTCTCATTCTGTTCATTAAATTCTGTATCCATAATTTCAGTGTTTTTGCTATACGCAAAGATAATTAAATTTATTTTCCATGTACACAAATCTTAATCTTTCTTTATTTGGAAATATCATTTGAAATCCGTACGTTTGAGAAAATATACAAACAAATAATAGGAGACTAAATTATGAAAAACTGGTTGAAAGAAGCTGCAATTATTGCTCTCGGATTATTTCTTTTAGGAATTTGTATCAGGAATGGAATCAATGATTTTAAGGATAAGGACCGTGTGGTCAGTGTAAAAGGACTGGCGGAAATGGAGGTTCCTGCTAATAAAGTAACATGGCCATTGATGTTTAAAGATCTGGGCGATGATCTTCCAACCCTTTATAATAATATCAAAGCAAAGAATAGTACTATTGTCAGCTTTCTGAAATCTAAAGGAATTACTGAAAAGGAAATTAGTATCTCGGCTCCTGAAATTATTGACATGCAGGCTGAACGTTATGCAGATAAACCTTCCGCTTTTCGTTATAATATAACTTCGGTTATTACCGTTACTTCTGATAAGGTTGATAAAGTACGGAGTTTGATGAGAGAACAAAGCGAACTGTTGAAACAGGGTATCGCTCTCACCGGAGGTGATTATCGTTATAATATTGTTTATGATTTCACGAAGCTAAATGAGGTAAAGCCTCAGATGATTGAGAATGCAACCAAGAATGCCCGTCTGTCTGCTGAGAAATTTGCAAAAGACTCAGATAGTAAACTCGGAAAAATTAAAACGGCAAATCAAGGGCAGTTCTCTATTACAGATCGTGATGCTAACACTCCTTATATAAAAAGTGTGCGTGTGGTAACTACTGTTGATTACTATCTGGAAGATTAAATATTTATAGGTTAATGCTTTCCGGGTTATTCGCCTATAAATTTTATTTATTGGTGAATGGATTTTATTTATTGGAGAATAATTGTCTGCACATTTTATATAGTGTGGGTAATTATTTACAAATGTGGTTAAAGATTAAATTTATATAAATTTGTTGTTTAGTGCTAAAAAATCAGTATATTACACTGTTTTTTGTTTTTTAAACACAAATCTTAAATCTTAAACATTGAATGCCATGAATAAACTCATGAAATTTTTCTTTTTAACAGCTATGTTATTGGGACTTTGTTTGAATGCGCAGGCAAGTGAGGCCGATTTGGCAATACCTGATCTGCATCAAGGTACTTACCACATCTTTGGTGGAACAGTTTCTTCCTGGGATTTCCTCTTTTATGGAGCGATGATTATTGTTGGAACGTTGGGATTCAGTTTAATTCTGTTCCATCAGATCAAAAAACTAAGAGCACATGATTCTATGCTGAGAGTTGCGGCCATTATTTATGCCACCTGCCGGACTTATCTTCTTCAGCAAGGCAAATTCCTTTTAATGCTTTTTTCTATCGTTGCCGGTATTCTTTGTATATACTTTTTTGGCTTGCTTGGGAAACCATTCTTTGTGGTTATGGAGGTTCTGTTATTCTCAGTCATTGGTATGCTGGGGTCGTACAGTGTGGCATGGTACGGAATTCGTGTGAATACCTATGCGAATGCTCGTACAGCCTTTGCTTCTTTGCGGGCAAAGCCTCTTGATGTAGTAAATATCCCTTTGAAGGCCGGAATGAGTGTGGGGCTTTTCCTTATCTCTCTTGAATTGGTGATGATGGTGGTTATTTTGCTGTTTGTTCCCCGTGATAGAGTGGGGATCTGTTTCCTTGGATTTGCCATTGGTGAATCTTTAGGCGCAAGTGCTTTACGTATTGCCGGAGGTATCTTTACCAAGATCGCTGATATCGGTTCTGACTTAATGAAGGTAATCTTCAAAGTGAAAGAAGATGATCCGCGTAATCCGGGTGTAATTGCCGATTGCACCGGTGATAATGCCGGCGATAGTGTGGGTCCAACTGCCGATGGCTTTGAAACCTATGGAGTAACCGGTGTAGCATTAATCACATTTATTACCCTTGCTATAGATAATCCGGAAATACAAGCTAAATTGATTGTTTGGATTTTCGGTATGCGTTTTCTGATGGACTTCCTTTCCGGATGTTCTTTCTTTATTAATCAGGCAATTTCAAGAAAACTTTATGCAAACAAAAAAGATTTTAATTTTGAAGCTCCTCTGATGCGTTTAATCTGGATTGCAGCTATTCTCTGTATCTCTGTAAGTTTCTTTATGAGCCATTTGTTATTGTCCGATTTAACTAATACTACTCTTTGGTGGAAACTGGCTATTATTATCAGCTGTGGAACGTTAGCAGCAGTACTTATACCTGAATTTACCAAGATGTTTACCAGCTCAAAATCAAATCACGTACAGGAAATTGTAACTGCTTCACGTGAAGGAGGTGCATCTCTGAATATTCTTTCAGGTATAGTTACCGGTTATTTAAGTGCATTTTGGACAGGATTACTTATTGTTGCTTTAATGACAATAGCCTACTTTACTTCAGAACAAGGTTTAGTTGAAATACTTGGTCCTCATGCCTCAATCTTTGCTTTTGGATTAGTTGCCTTTGGCTTTTTATGTATGGGGCCTGTTACCATTGCGGTTGATAGTTACGGACCTGTAACCGATAATGCACAATCTGTATTTGAACTTTCACAGATTGAACAGATTCCCGGTATCAGCGAATCTATAGAGAAAGATTTTGGATTTACACCCGATTTTGAAGTAGGGAAGCATTTTCTTGAAGCCAACGACTCTGCCGGAAATACATTCAAGGCTACGGCTAAACCCGTGCTTATTGGTACGGCTGTGGTAGGAGCCACAACTATGATCTTCTCTATCATCTTATTACTCGAAAAAGTAGGTATGCTTAAACTTTCTCTCACAGATGCACCGGTTATTCTTGGTTTAATTTGTGGAGGAGCTGTTATTTTCTGGTTTAGTGGAGCTTCCATGCAGGCAGTTACTACCGGAGCCTATCGTGCTGTGGAATTTATCAAGAAAAACTTTAATATGGATAAGAAGGAGGCCGACATAAAGGATTCTATAGCGGTTGTGAAAATATGTACTCAATATGCACAAAAAGGAATGTGGAACATTTTTATAGCATTAATCTCTCTTACCCTTTCTTTTGCATTTATGGATCCAAACTTCTTTGTCGCTTATCTAGTGTCTATTGCAGTATTCGGATTATTTCAGGCTATTTTTATGGCCAATGCAGGCGGAAGTTGGGATAATGCCAAGAAAGTGGTAGAGGTAGATTTAAAAGAGAAAAACACACCTTTGCACGAAGCAGTTGTTGTGGGCGATACAGTGGGCGATCCATTTAAAGATACGTCGTCTGTTTCATTGAACCCAATCATTAAGTTCTCAACTTTGTTTGGACTTCTGGCTACAGAAATATGCATTGAAATGAAACGTAATCCGGATTTTGATTATTCCATGTATATTGCGATTCCTTTCTTGATTCTCAGTCTTATCTTTGTATGGCGATCATTCTACGGAATGAGAATTCCTGTTGAGAAGAAAACTAGTGAGATAAATAACAAGGTTACTATAAACGTTAGTAGTGAGGTAACTGAGAAAGAAAGAATTGAAAGAAGTTACGTTGATGAATTTGTTTCCGATAAATCATGTGTTTTAGGGAGCGAGAGAGTACCTGTTGAAAAGAAATGATCATTGAAATGCTATAATGCTGTAAGGGCTCTTTGAAAATAAATTCAAAGAGCCCTTTTATGTAAATTGTTGGATTTCAGATTTGAAGCCATATAATTGTTTACTATTTGAATGCTATCTGTAATTTCAGTGATTGCTGCAGAATGATTCTAATTGTATTTTTTCCTTCCATAATCTAACTAAAAGTTGAATCGTCTTAACTTGCAGTGTCTTTTTTATTTTCTTATTTTTGCTTCCTAAATACAAATGAATCTAACAAATATGAGAAAGTTATTATTTCTTGCATTAGGCTGGTGCTGTTCTTTATGTATACTCTCAGCGCAAGTTCGTACAGCGTTTTTATTAGAGAAAGGATGGAAATTCACAAGAACAGACAATCCTCAATCTTATTCTCCAGATTTTAATGATAGTAAATGGCAGTCGGTTGTTATTCCGCATGACTGGGCTATTTATGGGCCATTTAGTTCAAAAAATGATATGCAAAAGGTTGCTATTACTCAGGATGGACAAAAAGAAGCAATGGAACATGCCGGAAGAACCGGTGGATTGCCTTTTGTTGGAGTAGGTTGGTACAGAATCAATTTTAAAGTTCCTGAATTTACAAAAGGGAAGAAAGCGGCTATACTTTTTGATGGAGCTATGAGTAATCCCGAAGTTTTTCTTAATGGAAAGAAAGTTGGTCATTGGGCATACGGGTACAACTCTTTTTATCTGGATATTACTCCTTATCTTAATGAAGCAGGAAATAATTTACTGGCTGTTCGTTTAGAAAACAAGGAAGAATCATCCCGATGGTATCCTGGAGCAGGATTATATCGCAATGTTCACGTGATTATTACAGACGATGCACACATTCCTGTTTGGGGAACACAATTGACAACTCCTAAAATAACATCAGACTTTGCAAAAATAAATCTGAAAACAAAAGTTGTTTGTCCGGCAGATACCAAAGTGGAAAACTTCCGGTTGGTTACAGAAATAAAGGATGCTGATAATAAAATTGTAGCGACAAACGAAACAAACCTCAGCAAATACGATGGCGATCTTTTTGAACAGAACATCATTGTTACTCAGCCTAAGTTATGGGATATTGAAACTCCATATTTGTATAAGGCTGTATCTAAGCTTTACGAGGGTGCTACATTGAAAGACGAATATACAACAACATTTGGAATTCGCTCTATTGAAATAATCCCTGATAAAGGATTCTTCCTGAATGGAAAGAAAATAAAATTCAGAGGTGTTTGTATGCATCATGATCTGGGACCTCTTGGTGCAGCAACCAATGAAGCAGCTTTGCGCCATCAGGTTAGTATGCTAAAGGAGATGGGCAGCAATGCAATTCGTACCTCTCACAATATGCCTTCACCTGAATTAATAAAGGTTTGCGATGAAATGGGAATGATGGTTATGGCCGAATCATTTGATGAGTGGAAAGCTCCTAAGTGTAAGAATGGGTATAATCTTTTGTTTGATGAATGGGCAGAGAAAGATTTGGTAAATTTAGTTCATCATTATCGTAACAATCCAAGTGTAGTAATGTGGAGTATAGGCAATGAAGTGCCTCAGCAAGGAGTTGTCGGTGGAGCTAAGATAGCGCGTTTTTTACAAGATATCTGTCATCGTGAAGATCCTACCCGTCCTGTAACTCAGGGTATGAATAAGCCTAAAGCAGATCTTGGGAATAACTTTGCTGCAATAATGGATATTGCCGGAATAAATTATCATACAAGTATATATCCTGAAGCTTACGAAAAACTTCCTCAGCAATTAATTCTTGGATGTGAAACTGCTTCTACAGTCAGTTCACGTGGAGTTTATAAATTCCCGGTAGAACCTAAAATGATGCAAAAGTATGACGACCATCAATCATCTTCATATGATGTAGAGTATTGCGATTGGTCTAATCTGCCCGAAGATGATTATATTCAGCATGATGACCGCTCTTATTGTATCGGTGAGTTTGTTTGGACAGGTTTTGATTATCTGGGTGAACCGACTCCGTATTATGAGAATTGGCCAAATCATAGTTCTTTGTTTGGAATTATAGATCTTGCAAGTCTTCCTAAAGACAGATATTATTTGTATCGCAGTCATTGGAATCCTACAAAAGAGACATTGCATATTCTTCCTCATTGGAACTGGAAAGGTCGTGAAGGCGAAGTGACTCCTGTATTTGTATATACCAATTATCCTTCTGCTGAATTATTTATTAATGGTAAAAGTCAGGGCATACGCACAAAAGATTTGTCTGTAACAGTAGATAATAGCGGCGATGATGCTTCAATGAAGGAACTGAAACGTCAGAAACGTTACCGCCTGATGTGGATGGATACTAAATATGAACCGGGAACGGTAAAAGTTGTAGCTTATGATAAAGATGGCAAGGCTGTGGCTGAAAAAGAAATACGCACAGCAGGTGCTCCTCATCATATAGAACTGACCGCCGACCGAACTTCGCTTACGGCAAATGGTAAAGACCTCTCTTACATTACTGTGAAAGTTGTAGACAAGGATGGCAATCTTTGTCCGGATGTAAATCAACTGGTTAAATTTAAAGTGAGTGGAGCCGGAACTTATCGTGCTGGTGCAAACGGAGATCCAATCTCTTTGGATTTATTCCACTTGCCGCAAATGACTTTATTTAATGGAATGCTGACAGCTATTGTTCAGACTACTGATAAAGCTGGCAATATTACTCTTAAAGCATCTGCCAAAGGATTGAAAACCGGGGTAATTAATTTGCAAAGTAAATAAGTCTAAGGACATTTCTCCTGAACCTTTTTCTTAATTGAAATAATCGTTATAGATTTCTGTAACAGGAATATATATAGTAACAGATCGCTGCATAGTTCTTTGTAGCGATCTGTTTTTGTTATAATATAGCCTGTTAATGCTTTGAGATAAACATGAAAATCTTTATTCTGAAGGATGAACTAGTTTACTCTATTTACCTGTCTTTTTTTCTACTTGCTTCATGTATTCATCAATAGAGTTTGTTTTATTAGTCAGATAATTGTAAATGAATAAGATGGAATTGTATTTAGTCTTTAATGAACTGGCTGTTAATCTGGCTTTATTATAATAATCTTTGTTCAAAAGATCTGAAAGATCAGTGGTGATATTTTCTATAGACTCTGAAATATCATAAAAGTCTATTTTATACCAATTGTCTTCATATTCTATTTTCAAAGTGAACCTATAAATATAAGTATTGAGAACCGAAGAAAAAGTTTTCTTGGTTCTTTCATATCGTCCAAACCGGCCTCTGTAAATAATCATATCATTGGTTTCATTGTAAACGGGCATAATTGGTGAGGGAGAATCTTTAAAAAAATAATTGATAGCCTGAATAGCTCTTACATGGAGTGATTCTTTGCTGACATTCTTTAAAGAATCAGTAATGCAGAAATCTATGTTACCTGACTTATCAACCGGAAATTTATCTATTAAATAAAAGAGATCTTGCTTTGTTTGTCCGAAGCATAGAGTTGGAAGGAATAATAATATAAATAATAATTTTTTCATATTTAGATAAGATCCTTGCTGTTAGTGAAACAGCTATTATGCTCAATAAAATAATAAGAACAACAATTAGGCTGTTCTTATTATGTAACAAGCATTTTTCTAAATAGTTCTTTGTATCATTTGTTTTCTCATTATTACAAATGAAATCTTTTGTGTATCTGTTGTTGAAGTTCTTTATCTGGATGGAACTTCAGAATTTATAAAAGTGGTTGATCATAAATAGAGAATCCAATTGTTTATTCCTTTTCAATCCAATTAATAATTTTGTCGCTCATAGGACTTTCGCTAGGCGGTATTACGCCTACCCAGTTGCCGTTCACATCAATCATAAACTTCTGGAAATTCCATTTAACTTCGGCATTTTGTACTCCATTCTCAGCTTTCTCTGTGAGCCATTTATATAAAGGAGCAATATCTTTTCCTTTAACTGATATTTTAGACATCATCGGAAATGTTACATGATAATTCAACGTACAGAATTGTTGAATCTCTTCGTTTGTTCCAGGTTCTTGACCCATAAAATTATTAGCAGGGAAGCCGATAATAACAAAATTACCTTTACCATATTTTTCAAAAAGTTCTTGAAGCTTCTCGTATTGCGGAGTATTCCCACACTTTGAAGCTACATTAACGATTAGTACTTTCTTCCCTTTGAAGGAAGACATTTTGATATCCTTACCATTGATGTCTTTTACTGTAAAATCATAAAAAGACTTATTCTGTGCATTAACAGATGCAATAGATAGTAATGTCATACAGACTAAAATTGTAAAAGTTCTCATTTCTATATTTTTTATTATATGTAACAATCAGCTTTCAGTTATTGTTTTATAAATTATAATAATTCGCTAATAAAATAGTATTGAGCTATGCTGTAATAGCCGCAAACTCTCAATGAGCTCTTTGAATAGTTTTTGATTTAATCTCTTGTTTGGTCTAATACCAGACACGCAAATAAAACTTTGAAGAAGGAATGTATTGTGCATCATTGTTTTAAGTGAAGCCATCGAAAAGTTTATACCCTTTTCTTTAGCAACGATCTTTACCACATTCACAGCTGTTAATAAAGCATTGAAATTAAACTTCAGTTTTGACAGATTCCTTGCTTAACACTGGTTCAATCCGGTAAACTGCTTGGCATCTCTAAAATTGAACTCAATCTGGAAACGGGTGCGATATGTTTCTATCATATCTTTGCCGGAAAGGTTGATATTGGTAGAGAAATGAGGTTTATGCTTTTTCTCTTTATCAGAAATCCAAATTTCAAGTTTTATCATTTGTTTCAAGGATTTAGAATATGCCTTTGTGGTATAAAGGTTACCTTTGTCAACATATAAATTGATCTTCTCAAACCTATTTAAATCTAAGTTGGTAAAATCAATTTTGTTATCATATAGCTTTGGCCGTTCTCTTTTACCTGTAGAACACCTAAAGCTGAATTCATTCTCAAACATTGTTCATAGGAGTAGCTGTATCTTCCTGGTTGAAGATAATATATTCTTTGGGGAATAATCATATACACTAAAAGTGTTTCAACGATAAAATCCTTGAAGAATTTTGTTTGACTTTGTTCCCATTTCAGAAAGAGCATTCTTATAGATTTTTTTATATTGGTTAAGTATGTTTGATTTTACCATGTTTTAATAGCGTTGAATACTATTAAAGATATTAAAAATCAGCGATTTAATTAATTGTTTTATGATGTGATTTAAGTATAGTTCATTGTTAAACAGGAGCTTAATTAACTGTTTTACAAAGTCTTGTTGTCTAATAAATAATTCTTTTTTCTTAGCAAAAAGCATTAGTAAGAAAGAATATCATTAGTCTTATTTTAAAAATATATTGATAAAAATCTTTGAAATTCGATTGATTAGTTTAATTTTGTAAATTAATTTAGAATAATAAAGATTATTTAATATGTAAATATAATGAAGAAGGACTATTTAATAATATTATTTGCACTATTCGTCTGTGTTTTACCGCTTAAAGCTCAAGTTTACAAAACAATAAATATAGCTATACCAGGAACATTAAAAACGCTTCTCTCTACAGATGAATTAAAGGCTGTGACAGATTTAACTCTTACTGGTGTGATTGACCAAAGAGATTTTGTTGTTATGAAAGATAATATGCCAGTACTAGCCAATATTAACATGAAGAATGTTACTGTTAAAGCATATGATAACGATTACCTTTCAAATGCTATCCCTAATTATGCTTTTTGTAGTAATGATGGCTTGTTTATTGGAAAGACATCGTTAAAATCAATAATTCTTCCATCTACAATTAAAACTATTGAGTTTGGTGCTTTTTCTGGCTGTACTAATTTAATAAATGTTGAATTTCCTTCAAAACTTTATGCTATAGATAATTATGCTTTTGATAGTTGTAGTGGACTTACAAGTATTGTTTTTCCATCCACCCTTACTTCAATAGGAGATGGTGCTTTTTATGGCTGTAGTGGTTTAACTAGTCTTGTTCTTCCTGATTCACTAACTACAATAGGAGATGGTGCTTTTTATGGCTGTTACCTAACATCTTGTAAGATTAATGCAAAGGTTGCTCCTATTATGCAATCAAACTCTTTTGACTCAAAGCTAGTTGCAGTCTATGTATCTGAAGGGGCAGGAGATAGTTACCGCAGGGGAAACTATTGGGCAAGCAGGGCTATTATAGAAGGTGAGGGTACTTCGCTTCATTTGAATATTACTACAACTGAAAAGTTGGCTTCTGAAATAATTGCTGCCGGAGTTTCACTCAATAAAGTAAACTCTCTTGTTTTAGAGGGGCTATTAGATGAGTCGGACTTTGCTGTCATGAATTCTCATATGCTCAATCTTGTTTCAGTAGATTTAAGTGCTACTAAATTGAAAGCTATCCCGGAATCGGCTTTTATGAATAAGCATTTATTAAATATTATTCTTCCTGATGCACTTACAACTATCGGAAATTATGCATTTAAGGGATGTATTGGCTTGACAAGTATTATTTTTCCATCATCGCTTAGTACTATCGGAGAAGAATCATTCTCTAATTGTAGTGGTCTGACAAGTATCACTTTTCCATCTGCACTTTCTAATATTAAATCATCAGCATTTAGTAATTGCAGCAATTTAATGGAAATTAAAACATTTTGCTCAACTCCTCAAAAGATAACAGCAGACATTTGGGATAATGTAAATAAAAAGACTTGTAAACTAGTTGTTCCTAAAGGATATGCTACAGCTTATATGACCCGATCTGTATGGAGTAACTTTATGAATGTGAGTGAATCAGATATAATAAAAGAATATAGAGTAACTGTTTTGAAAGGCGATGGAGGCCTTATTTCTTATAATAATGATAATCTACAAAGTGGGCAAACTTTGATAGTGCCTGCCGGGCAGGCGAGAACTTTTAAAATAACGCCTAACGCTGGCTTTTCTATTGGTAAAGTTTATTATAATAAGGAAGATGTGACTTCACAATTGAAAGAGGGCTGTTTTACGACTCTTTCTGTAAATGCTCCGACACAACTGTCTGTTAACTTTGTGCAAAATCAATACTCTGTATCCATCTATACAATTGGTACAGGTGGAGTAATAAATAATCTGACTACTTCGGGAAGTACATTTCCTACCATTTATTTCAAAACAAATAAAGATAGCAAACTAAGTTCCGATAAAGATAGTAGTAATAATGATGCTATTACCAAGATTGCTTCAGCTAGTAATAATGTAGTTTCTGCTTCAAAGGGAGATGTTACATTGGTTATTGATTTTAGAACTTCAGAAGCAGCGTCTCCCTCTTTTTCTCGCGCCAAGGCATGGGCTGAAAAGGGAAAAATTTATGTAAAGAGTGATGAGAAAATGAATAAGATAGAACTGCTTTCTTTGTCTGGACAACCTCTTTCTAAGCAACAAGTGAAAACATATTATTGCCAAATAGATATGAAGAATGAAAAGTTGGCCATCGTCAAAGTAACTTATAATGATTCTACTTCGGAGAATATAATGGTAGCGAATAAAGAATGATTTTATAAATAAAGAAAGAAGAAAGCGAACAAAAATGAGTCGCTGAACTGCAATAAGGAAGATTTGTGGAGTATATCGGACTCGAACCGATCACCTCGACACTGCCAGTGTCGCACTCTAGCCAGATGAGCTAATACCCCATTAATAACGATGCGAATATATACATATATTCCGATATATAAGCTATCTTTGCGGAAAATTATTCATTATGTTAGTATATAATACAACTTATAATATCGACGAGGAAGTTCTTAGTAACTTTCTTATTTGGCTGCATGAGGTCTATGTTCCGGAGGTTGAAAAGAATGGAATCTTAGTAAAACCACGATTACTTCGCGTATTGAGCCACAGGGATGAAAATACTGAATGCTTTTCTTTGCAATGGGAGGTGGAAAGTAGCGCATTGCTGCATCGCTGGCACTTGGAGATTGGTGGTAAACTGAACAATGAACTGTTAAAGATGTTTGGAAACAAAGTAGTGGGATTCCCCACTTTACTGGAGGTTATGGAATGATACAATCGGTAAAGGAGAAGATTATTTTAGGCATTGACCCTGGAACAACCATTATGGGATATGGTGTGCTGAAAGTGGTTGGTACCAAACCTGAGCTGGTTGCTATGGGGGTAGTCGATCTTCGGAAATATGGTAATCATTACCTTAAGTTGCGCCGTATTTTTGAACGGGTGCTTGGCATTATTGATGCTTACCTACCCGATGAACTGGCTATTGAAGCTCCGTTTTTTGGGAAAAATGTACAGTCCATGCTGAAACTGGGACGTGCACAGGGGGTTGCCATGGCGGCTGCTTTGAGCAGAGATATTCCAATTACTGAATATGCTCCGCTTAAGATTAAGATGGCAATTACCGGAAGCGGTGGGGCAAGCAAAGAACAGGTGGCGGATATGTTGCAACGAATGTTGAAAATTCCACAAGAGAGCATGCTTCCTCAGATGGATGCCTCGGATGGACTGGCAGCTGCCTATTGTCATTTTCTGCAATCAGGTCGTCCGCAACTAGATAATGCTTATCATGGCTGGAAGGACTTTATCAGTAAGAACCCCGACAGAGTGAAATAATTGTGTGACATAAAATAACAACCATATGAAATTAAAGTCAATTATCCTCATGGGATTAGTATTTTTTACAGTGAGTTGTACATCGGAGAAGAAAGTCTATAAGTCTTTTGATGAATATCCTGTTCCTTCGGCACCAATCAATGAGATGGTTTACACGCCTTCTCAAACAACATTTACGCTTTGGGCTCCAACGGCAGAGCAGGTAGAACTGATGCTTTTTGATTCGGGCGATGAAGGTTCGGCTTATCAGTCTGTTACCCTTGAATCTAAAGAAGACGGGCTTTGGACTGCTTCGGTAAATGAAAATCTGAAAGGTAAGTTCTATGCGTTCAATGTGAAAGTAAAAGAAAAATGGCTGGGCGAAACTCCGGGCATTATGGCTAAAGCTGTAGGGTTAAACGGCAAACGGGCGGCTATTATCGATATGAAGGATACCGATCCGAAAGGATGGTCCACTGACCAACGTCCTTCTCTGAAGAGTAATGCCGACATTATTCTTTATGAAATGCATCATCGTGATTTCTCAATGGATTCTACTTCGGGCATTAAGAATCGTGGGAAATTCATGGCTCTGACAGAGAGAGGTACAAAGAATTCTGCAGGAGATGCCACCGGCATTGATCATCTGAAAGAACTTGGAATTACGCATGTGCATCTTTTGCCATCGTTTGACTTTGCTTCAATTGATGAAACTGCATTGAACAAGAAAAAGTATAACTGGGGTTATGATCCGCAGAACTATAACGTGCCCGAAGGTTCTTATTCCACTAATCCCAAAGAACCGGCCACCCGTATTGTAGAATTCAAGAAGATGGTACAAAGTCTGCACAAAGCAGGGATTCGTGTAGTGATGGATGTGGTTTATAATCACACTTCCACCTCCGGAAAAAGTAATTTTGATCTTATTGCCCCGGGCTATTTCTATCGTCAGAAGAAGAATGGAAAGTTGGCCAACGGCTCAGGTTGTGGCAATGAAACTGCTTCCGAAAGAGGAATGATGCGTAAGTTTATGATAGAATCGGTTGTTTACTGGGCTACAGAATACCATGTGGATGGATTCCGATTCGATTTGATGGGTATTCATGACATTGAAACGATGAACCAGATACGTGCTGCTTTAGATAAAGTAGACCCTAGCATTAATGTTTATGGTGAAGGATGGGCGGCTCAGGAGCCTCAACTTCCTAAATCAAAACTGGCCATGAAGGAAAATATCCTGAAGATGCCTCGTATTGCTGCCTTTAGCGATGAATTCCGTGACGGCCTTCGTGGTCCTTTTAGCGATGAACATAAGGGAGGCTTTATTACTGGTGTTCCACGTAAGGAGATGAGTGTGAAGTTTGGTTTGGTAGGAGCTATTAAGCATCCGCAGGTAATCAATGATTCTGTGAATTACAGCAAAGTTCCGTGGGCATTGCAGCCTACGCAGATGATTAGCTATGTAAGCTGCCACGACGATATGTGCCTGGTGGACAGAATTAAATCTTCAGTCCCTGATGCTTCTCCTTTGATGATTGCCAATATGGATAAGCTTGCCATCACTGCTGTTCTTACTTCACAAGGTATACCATTTATTTTTGCCGGAGATGAAATTTTGAGAGACAAGCAGCTTGTTCATAATAGTTTTGAGAGTCCGGACGCTGTAAATGCCATTAACTGGAACAATAAAACGCTTTATAAAGATGTATTTGCCTATTATAAAGGACTGATTGCCTTGCGTAAAGCTCATCCAGCCTTTCACATGGGAGATGCAGAGAAGATACGTAAGCACATGGAATTCCTTCCCGTGGCAGGAAGTAATCTTATTGTTTTCCGTCTAAAGGGTTATGCCAACGGAGATAGCTGGGAAGATATTGTTGTAGCGCTTAATGGTGACAGAGCAGCACGTAAGTTTTCCATAGAACCGGGTAAATATACAGTTGTTTGCAAGAATGGAATGGTCAATCAGTACGGTTTAGGAACAATGTATGGCGGTGAAGTATATGTTCCCGGCCAGTCGGCATTGATATTCCATAAATAGTTCAGAGATTATATAAGTATATATTATACGGAAAGAGGAGGCTGCAAAAACAGTCTCCTCTTTTACTTCTATTCAAATTGTAAAGGGGGTAATTAAAAGTACTTCTATTTTAAAAATAGATCCGGTGTTGTCTAAAACAAGACTCGGGCAATGGTTATATAAAAGCCCGAGACTTATTATTGTTGGGTTGTACAACCCAATCTGCCAGCTTGTACAACTCAGGTTACTGGCTTGTACAACCCGGAGTCCCAGCTTGTACAGGCTACTGCTAATCAATCCTGAAGGATTACTTAAATTATCCTGAAAAAACATCTAATTACCTTCAGCTATTTACTTAACAGCTCGGTTTAGTTCTGTGAACTTTACCTTGTATCTCTTATTATTTTAACTCAAAACCTACTTTTCCGCGTATATCAGTGGAAGAAGCTCCTATCAATGCTTCAAACTTACCCGGTTCAGTGATCCATTCGTGCTTGCTGTCATCAAAGAACTGCAATGCTTCATTGCCAATAGTGAAAGAAACAATCTGTTCTTCGCCAGCATTTAGCTGAATTTTCTTAAAGCCTTTCAACTCCTTTACTGGGCGTGGAAGAGAAGATTCTAAATCACTGATGTATAGCTGAACCACTTCAGAACCTGTACGTTTACCAGTGTTTTTTACTTTTACGCTAACAGTAAATTTATCGTTTGCTGAGGCTTTCGATTTGTCTATTTCAACTTTTCCATAAGCAAAAGTGGTGTAGCTCAATCCGTGACCAAATGAGAACAGAGGTTTTGCTTTATGTTTGTCGGCCCAACGATAGCCTACAAAGATATCTTCGTTATAAGTCTCTTCTTTGCCGTTACCCGGATACTCGCCCATAGCAATAGCACCATTATCTTTCAGGCTTACAGGAATAGTGAACGGCAGTTTACCTGATGGATTTACATCGCCCATTAACACCGAAGCAATAGCATTTCCAGCTTCAGTGCCGCTGTACCAACCTTCCACAATGGCAGGAACTTCTTTCACCCAAGGCATTGCCACAGCATTACCTGTAAGCAGCACCACTACAAGGTTTGGATTTGCTTTAGCCAGTGAACTGATCAGTTTATTTTGCTCATAAGGTAGGCTGTATTCCTTACGATCCACTCCTTCGCAATCTTGATTATCATTTTTATTCAACCCGCCAAAGAAAAGAACTACATCTGCATTTTTAGCTGCAGATACGGCTTCATTTCTTAATCCCTCAACGTCGATAACTTTCTTTTCCGGTACTTTTGCACCTTTCACGTCCTGTTCAGCTACCGCTGGTGATTCATAACCTTGGGCAAAAGTTACCTCAACATCCTTTCCTACACGATTTTGAATACCAGCTAAAGGAGACAACTCATATTTTACTTTAAGAGAAGAACTTCCGCCTCCGATAGTCATTCTCTTAACTGCATTTTCACCAATAACGGCTATCTTTTTCACCTTTGTAAGATCAACCGGCAATATGTTCTTGTTATTCTGTAAAAGCACAATGCCTTCCTGAGCAATCTTGCGTCCTGCAAGGGCATGTTCTTCTGTTCCGAATGAGCCCAATGGGCGGTTTCTGTCCATTGTAGTGCGGAAAATGAGACGAAGAATGTTACGAACCTTCTTGTCAACCTCTTCTTCTTTTACCTCTCCCGAACGGATTAGTTTCAAGAACGGCATAGCCAGGTAATAGTTGTCGTAAGCATTACTTGCGCTCCAGGTCAAACCATTTGTCCAGCTGCCAAACTCCATATCCAGTCCGTTATAAATGGCTTGTTTTGTGTCGTGCACACCGCCCCAGTCGGATATTACTACGCCGTCAAAGCCCCATTCCTTGCGAAGAATATCCTTCAGCAAATATTGGTTATGACAGCAATGTTCATCTTTGTACTTATTGTATGAACCCATTATGGCCCATGCTCCGCCTTTCTGAACAGCAGCTTTGAAAGCTGGTAAATAGATCTCATACAAAGCACGGTCACTAACATTAACGTTAATGTGATCACGATCTTGCTCCTGATTGTTCAATGCGAAATGTTTCACACAAGCAGCCACGCCATTCTTCTGAACTTCCTGAACGTAAGGTACCACCATGGTGGAAGAAAGGAATGGGTCTTCACCCATGTACTCAAAGTTACGTCCGTTGAGTGGAGTACGGTAGATGTTTACCCCCGGACCCAGCAGTACATTCTTGTTACGGTAACGAGCTTCTTCACCAATGGATTTGCCATAAAGTGCAGCCATTTCAGAATTCCAGGTGGCAGCCAGGCAGGTTAGGGCAGGGAAGGCAATGCAAGAGTCGTTTGTCCACCCCGCAGTGTTCCATTCATCCCAAAACACTTCGGCACGAATTCCGTGCGGACCGTCGCTTGTCCATACTTCGGGTATGCCAAGACGAGGCACTCCCGGAGAACTAAACTTAGATTGAGCGTGACACATAGCTACCTTCTCTTCAAGTGTCATACGTGAGAGAGCATCTTCAATGCGTTCTTCTATCGGTTTTTTGTCATCCAAATAAACAGCCCCCTTCGGCTGTGCGAAGGAGGGGGCTGCAAGAAGGGACAAACTTAAAACGATAAGTTGTTTGATTCCATTCATTGTTTTTTGTTTTACTTTCGTTTACAAAACTACTTTTTTATTTTTCTACTACCTTAAGTACTGCAGCATTTTTTCCGCCTGTTACGTCGAGTGTAAATACATATGTTTTTCCTGCGGTAAGAGTCTTCCCGGTTGCCAAAGCAAGATTTCCTCCTCCAGCAATAACTACAATATCTGTACTCTTTGACGTTATTGATGTTTCACCAAATTCACCTCCCCATCCTTTCTGATGGAAAAACTTAAAGTTTATAGCATCTGTGTCTATACTACCTAATGCACCTTTACCGGCAACAACAGTTGTTTGGTATTTACCGGCGGCAATAGGAGCCATGCAAAGAGCTTTATCTGTATTCCATCCCACTTCATTAGCAAGTGATGGCTTACCAATCTTTTCACCAATAATCCATACAGCACCGGTTCCATCATCAGCCAGTGTGGCAAGATCATTACCGGTCATACGTTCAACAATGAAATAATTATATTTAAAGTTGGCTGTAATGCGATATTTACCACTCATAGGCAGGAATGTAAGTTTGCCCTGTGCATCTTTTGAGAAATAATCAGAATCTATCCACCATGAACTGAAATTGCTAATACCAGCAACATCTAAAACCTGTCCGGTTGTCAGATTCTTTTCAATCTTATAATTATCATCATCAACCATCGCCATCTCTTCACCGCCGAAAAGTAGTTTTATGAACGGAGAACCTGCATAGGTCAATGTGTTAAAGGTAATATCATACGTTCCCGCATTTGAATTAGAGAAAGTAATAGCATTAGTAGTTCCCTGAGTAATGGCTCCGCTTGCCCATCCGAAGGTAATTTCATTTCCTTGAGTTCCGGCCTTTGGCGTTTTGATATAAGCTTTTACTTTTTGAGGGAAATCGGCTGTTGCTTTATACTGGTAAAGTCCTGTGCGAGCCATTGCGTATTCCTTTCCTTCGGCAGTTACCAAAGTGAGGTGATCATAGTCCGGACGAGTCAGCGGCAAGTTGATCTCCTGTGTGGTAGTACCAAAGTGCGTATTTTGAAGAACAAGTTTTAATGTAGCCGTTCCATTAGGAATATTAGCCAGATAAGGAACAAAGACCTTACCGGTATAGTCTCCGTTTGCCTTTGTGCGGATAACCGTTTCCGAAACTTTGTCTGTACCAAAGTATAGCTGAGCTTTCAAAGTAGAAAGAGGAAATTCTGCATCAGTAGCGGTGGCATTGAAAGTCAGGCTGTCTCCAAACATTGCAGAAGTTATCTGTGATTTGAGAGTTATAACCGGAGTTCCCTCAACAGGTGGTTCCGAATAATTTTCATTATTGCAGGCACTGAATGTAGCCAAAGCAATAAGTGAGCATAAGATTGATTTATATTTTTTCATGTTCTTATTTTATTTAATGATTAACCTTTTTATTTATTCCACTTATAAGAAGCAATAGCTTTAGCTGGTACGGAGTAAGCAAAAGAGTGCTTCCTGTCAGACAAAGTAATGCTCATAGTACTGTTGGTGTCGTTCTGTAATACCACGGCGTATGAACCATCTGTATTTAAGAAAGCGGAATAGTATAACCCTGAAGCTTTATAGCCGGTAGTTCCAATTCGTTTCGCTCCCGGTTTTATTACTTTAGCCAAATGGCTGATGGTGTAATAATGAGAGTTTTTTGTCATGGTCTTATAATCCAGATTGATATCAATAGCTCCATAGCAAGTGGTACAGCCGCCAGGACGGTTAGGCCCACGATTCTTATCCAACATAAAGTTCCACACAATAACTGCCTTAGTCCAGTTGTTAATGGTACCAATACATACCTCCGCCATGTTCCACATTAAATCTCCTGCAAAACTGTAATTCCATTCACCGATAGACATTTCAGTGAAATAAAGATTCTTTTCGGGATTCGCGTCGTGAACATCATTTAGTTCGGCCTTATCACCTCCGTAAGCATGAAATCCGGCTCCGTCAATATATTGGGCAGCATCAGCATCTTTGTAAATGTTGATAGGATAATCTATCTGATCGGCAATGTTATCATAATTATAATTATGGTCAAAAATGATAATCTTAGTATTGATTCCGGCTTTACGGAATGCAGGTCCCAAGGCGCTCTTTATAAAATCACGTTGTTCCTGCCAAGTCATATACAGCGAAACAGAGTTACCCCTATTCAGTGGTTCATTCTGAACAGTCATCGAAGCAATGTTAATTCCTTCTGCTTTCATAGCCTGAATATACTTCACGAAGTATGTAGCATAATCCTGATAATAATCAGGGTTTAACTGTCCACTAGTCCATGAATTAAAAGGCTGTTTCTCTGTCAAGTTATTCACCTTCATCCATTTTGGACAAGTCCATGGAGAAGCTAGAATTTTCACATTGGGATTAATAGCCAGAATCTCTTTCAGCACAGGTATTACATAATTCTTATCTTCAGACTGCAGAGCAAAGTTTCCGATGCCCGGAGTATCACAATATGTGTACTCGCTCAATGAGAAGTCAGATGCACCAATGGAAACACGAATATAACTATATCCCATTCCATCTTTAGGGTCAAATGTCTCTTTCAGTAGTTTGGCCCTGTCCTCAGTTGTCATCTTAAGCAGGTTATAACAGGAAGAACCAGTCATTGCCGCCCCAAATCCATCCATCTCCTGGAAAACTTCCGATGGATTCATCTGGATAGTAGAAGGAGACATATTATCTTTAGTGCTAAATGACAATGGAATCTTCTTGAATAGCAAAGATTGATTAGCTGTAGTTACGTACAAATCCACATCAGAGCTTTCTGGATTACTACCTCCATCGGTAGGAACAGTTCCATTGCCGCATCCCAGGAATGCAAATCCTGAGATGAACAGCCCTGTTAATGCCGACAATAGTTTATTTCTATAATCAATTTTCATTATTAATAGCCTTTGTTTTGTGTCAGGTTAGGATTACTGTCTATCTGAGTCTGTGGAATAGGCATCAGCAAAGAGTTCTCAGTGAACGTAGCCATCTTCTTACGACCGGAATCACGTGAATTCAATGAGTTCATAACTTCATACACTTTTCCTGTACGAACAAGGTCGAACCAGCGTTGTCCTTCAAAAGCAAGTTCCAGACGACGTTCTTTAAGTACTGAATTAACCATGTTGTCTTTAGAAGATTTGGCAGACGCATCAAGTTTGGCCAATTTCGCACGGACCCTTATCTGATCAACTAAATCCGCAGCTGAAGCAAGATTTCCCTGAGCCGCATAAGCTTCAGCTTCCAGTAAAAGGACATCAGCCAGACGGAACTTGAGGATGCTGTTATATTTTGAACGGGTTTTGTACATAAACGGATAGTGATCTGATGGATAATGAATGCTCCATGATGGCTGACCCCACACAATTGCTTCATTCATACGAACATTATCGCCTTCGTTCTCATAAGCTTGAATCAGATCCCGTGAAGGAGTAATCCATTTAGCCCAGTTGTATGTACTGCTTGGATCACATTGGTCAATTCCAAACATCCAGGTTACCCAGCTTCCGCTACCTAGAGGATAAACAACTTCAAAAATAGATTCAGAAGTGTTTCGGAAATTTACATCTGTTTTAGTATCGTTTACAGAAAATAAATCAGAGTAATTAGCTACAAGTGAAAAACCATCTTTCTTTATGGACTCACAATATTCAATAACCTTGGCATAGTCTCTTACAGGAGCTTCAGCATATACTTTGGCAAGAAGAGTCTTTGCAACTGATTTTGTCAGTTTAAACTTGTTAGTTGCATCCACATTCGGAGCATATTGAAGTCCGTACTGTAAATCACTTATAATTTGTTTATAAACATCCTCAACGCTGTTTCGGGCAGGGAAAAGGATAGGGTACATGTCTTTTACGTTTGTAGCAGTTATGTTTGGAGTTTCCTGAGTTACCACAGGAACTTCACCCCATAATCTTGTCATGTCAAACAATACCCATGCACGCCATATAGAAGCTTCTGCTTTCCATTGTTTACGTTCTGCATCGGTAAGTGTATTATCAGGAACAGAATCTACGTTACAGATTACCCTGTTTGCAGAAACTATGTATCCAAGGAAAGATGTCCAGTCGCGTTCGATATTCTTATTTGTTCCATCCTGCTTATTAGATTCTAATTGAATGAGTTCTGCATCTGTGCCTCCGCTATAAGCATTATCGGCATGAGTTTCTTCAAATACCAGCATATCCATGTACCATGATTCCTGCGCATCCTGAATACTTTTATAGATGTTATCATACTGTTGTTGCATTTCTGCTTTGGTTTGGTATTTGGTGCTGGAACTTCCGGTTTCATTTCCAAAGGTGAGTTCACTATAATCAGATATCGGGTCATAATTCAATGAGCAACTTCCCATAAAAAGAGCTGTGCCCAATAGTAAACTAAGTTTTATTTTATTTTTCATTGTATTATTCTATTTAAAATTCAACATTTACACCAAACACATAACTTTTTGTCTGAGGATAAGTTCCCCAATCGAGTCCTTGTATCAATGCGCTTCCTCCCATTTGATTAACTTCGGGATCAAATCCTTTGTATTTGGTGAAAGTTAGCAGATTTTGAGCGGTGAAGTAAGGTTGAAGACGACCAATATTCCATTTCTTCAATAGCTTTCCGGTAACGTTGTATGATAATGTCAATGATTTCAATCTCAAGAAACTACCGTCTTCTACGAATCGGCTTGATGTTTTTAAATTTTCTTTAGAAGCAACAGCTCTTGGCATATCAGTAATCTGTCCGGGTATTTTCCATCTTGCAAGTACTGCTGTAGATTGATTCTTTGCATCGTACATACCTTCTGTTTCCATGCGTGAAAGATTATAAATGTCGTTGCCTACTGAACCTTGGAAGAATACATTCAGGTTAAATCCTTTATAAGAAAAATTATTTGTGAGTCCGAAAGTGAAATCAGGATTTGGGTCACCAATGTAAGTCTTATCGGCAGGAGTAATAGTTCCACTTTTATCTATATCTCTATAAATAATATCACCAGTTTCAGGATTAACTCCATCAGAGATATATCCCCAGAACATTCCCAGAGGTTTTCCAGCACTTAGTTTAGTAATGTATTCACCTGTTGTTGATTGTGCATAGAAATAAGATTGACGTGTATCGAATTTCTTTACCTTGTTCTTGTTAAAAGAGATATTAAAGTCAGTATCCCATTTAAAATTACCTACCAGGTTTTTAGAATTGACTCCAAATTCAATACCTTTGTTTTCCATTTCACCTTCATTACGATAAATATCGCTGAAAGAAGCAGTTGGGCCAAGAGGCACATCCATCAATAAGTCTGTTGTGTGCTTATAATATGCATCGGCAGTAAATGTCAATCGGTTCTTAAGTATAGTGAAATCAACTCCGATATTTGTCTGAGTTGTTGTTTCCCATGTTAAATCACTATTACTCATATTTGCAGGAGATGTGATAGGAAGTGCATTTGATTTTCCTGTTTCCCACCAGTTTTGACGGGTAATGTTACGAAGTTGCAAATAACCATAATCACCAACTCCTGATTGGTTACCGGTTTGTCCCCAACCACCACGAATCTTTAAGTCATCAATCCATTTAATATCCTTCATGAATCCTTCAGAAGAAATTCTCCATGCTGCAGATACAGAAGGAAAGTAACCCCACCTGTTTGCCGGAGCTAGTTTTGATGAACCATCGGCACGGAAATTGGCAGTTAATAAGTACTTGCTATCAAAGTTATAAGAAAAACGACCTACGTAAGACATAATAGCCCAGTTGGAAGCAGTAGTTCCATTACCTTGCTCAACTTTATTTCCGGCATTCAGTGTTTTAATGTCACCATTTAAGAAGTGGCTTACAGTCTGATCTGTTTGAGACCACTTTGATGTAGTTCCTGATGCTCCAGCCATCACATTGAAGTTATGCTTCCTTATGCTTGTGTCATAAGTCAGAATGTTATCATATACCATAATAGTACTTAGTGAGCGTTTATCGCTTGCACTACCATATTGAGAACGTCCGTATTCTGTTTTGAGAGGATCAAGAAAACTTGTATTTTTGTAATATACGCGGTCAATGGATATTGAACTTTTAAACTTTAACTTTGGGGAGAAAGTGATTTCTGCATTGGCACTTCCCAGCAAGCGGTTGTTGTTTATTTTATTGTCTTCAGTACGTGACATGTTTTCTATAGGGTGAGTAACATTTGCGCCGTAGAAGTTATTGTAATACTGACCTGGTTTATTATCGTCCCATATCTTGGCATAGGTTGGTGTGTTTATTACAGATAGAATAACTCCGGCACGATTTGCACCTTGTCCCGAGATAATACCGTTGCTACTGTAATCAGAATATGCCAGGTTCGTTCCTATCTTCAACCATGAACGAATCTGATTCTCAAGATTAGCTCTTAAGTTATATCTTTCATAAAAGGCTACTTTAATAATTCCATCTTCCTTTGTATAACCACCTGAAATGAAATATTTTAGTTTATCGTTTGCATTAGATACTGAAAGTTGGTAGTTCTGAGTAACTCCTGTACGATAAGTTTCATCAAACCAGTTTGTTTCATCCTTTAATCCATCGGGAAGGTTTACAGAACCAATTTCGTCCATTAACTCTTTGTACTGAGCCACATTTAAAGAATGCATTTGTTTAGCAACGTCTGTAATACCTGCCTGAGCAGAGAAATTGATTTTTGCTTCACCTTTAGCACCGGCTTTTGTTGTAATTAGCACTACACCGTTTGATGCTCTTGAACCATAGATGGCAGCAGAAGATGCATCTTTTAAAATCTGCATACTTTCAATGTCATTAGGCGACAAGAAATTAATTTCTGTCATAGGTACTCCGTCCACTACATATAATGGATCATTGCTGGCATTGATGGAAGAATTACCACGAATCCTTACTACCATTCCTGCACCAGGTTCTCCATTTGGCTGAATAACATTAACTCCGGCAGCTTTTCCCTGAATAGCAGCAGCAGCAGAAATAATAGGTCGTTCGTCTAAGTCTTTTGTAGAGACACTCGCCACAGAAGTAGTTACATCTTTTCTCTTTACTGAACCATAGCCAATAACCACAATCTCATCTAACAGCTCTGCATTTTCCTGTAATACAACATTTAAATGAGTAGCTCCTTTTACTGCAACTTCTTGGTTTTTATAGCCAATATAAGTAATAGTTAATATTGCTTTTGGCGAAACCGAAAGAGAAAATTTTCCATCTATATCAGTCATAGTTCCATTCGTTGTTCCTTTTTCAACAACGCTGGCTCCAATAATGCCTTCGTTTGAAGGATCCTTAACTTGCCCTGTAATAGTTATTTTCTGTGCAAAAGCACTTAGAGATAAAAACAAACCCATAAGAATAATAAGGGTACTTCTACGGAAGTCCATACCATTCTTCGTAATTGGTTTTTCCTTGATTTTTTTCATGAATAAATAATTTAATTAGTTAACATTGGATTAGATCATTCGTTGTCTCGAATAACTTGAAAGCAAATGTAGGATAGAAACAAGTATATTCCTATCCTCTGTGGTTATTTGGTGGATTAATGAGATGACTTAAACTATATAAATGGCTTATATATAAATAATTAGCAGGTGTGAAAAGCTGTGAAAAAGTGGAAGGCATATTAATAAAAAAAGAAATATTTTTGCAATTATAACTAAATTTTAAGAACCGGTGCCGTGTTTTAACGTTCCATAATTTATGCCCGGTTTATGCGGAGTTAAGAAAAGGCACCGATTTTCATTACCAGGCTTTCAAAATCTTCTCTTGAACCCAATGCTTTGTTTTTCACTTTAGCACGATAATTATAGATAGTGTTTACAGAATAACGCAGAAGATTGGCAATTTTAGAACTATCATCGATACCAAGACGAATGAGGGCGAAGATGCGTAACTCTGTATTCAGTAATTCTCCTTTCTTCAAAACAATTCTTTCTTCTTTTACTAAAAGGTTATTAAATTCTTCTACAAATCTGGGGTACAGATGCAGGAAAGTATTATCGAAATTAGTATAGAAATCTTTTAGTTCATTCTCAATAACATCAGACGATTTCGCTATTTTAAGTAATTCGGCAACTTGTCCGCCACTGATTTTCTTATTCACCATTTTGCGATAACTTTCCAGCTTATCTATATAAGTAGAACATATTCCAAGGAAATGAGCAATGTATTCCTCTTTAATGTGATTAGCCTCGGCTAGTTCAACATTCAGAGACTTCAGCTGATTGTTTATAACACCTAATTCGTTACGTGCCTTAGCCAGTCTTTTCATCTGTTTATAAATATAGCCCAGAGCTCCAAATAAAAGGAGTGCGAGAGTACTTATAAATAGAAGGCTGATTTTTAATTCGTTTTTCTGTTTCTCACTCTTTATCTGATAAGTCTTTTCAATAATTGGAAGAGTATTTGATATCTGAATGTTTCGCAAACGGGCATTATAGAAATTGGCATCTTCCAGGGAAAACTTAATGTATTGGTATGCACGGTCAATATCTCCTTCATCGTAAAGCAGGTTGGCAAGACTGGACAAAGATGCATTATCTTTTATTGCAGCTTTAATATCTGACATAGCAGAATAAATTAAATGTTCTTTTTGAGCTTCCGGTTTTTTTTCTTCTCTGTCAATAAGAGAAAGCTGGAAAGTAACTAATGCATATTCTGGAGTACCAAACGGGGCTTTTGATAGTCTGAGGTTATTTATCTTTCGGGCTTCAACTAGTTTCTTTTGCTCAAGTGCTTCCTGTTCTTTTATTGCCAGATAATTCTCAGAAGAAGGATCAAAAACTGTTAGCAAGGTATCCTGATAAGCCTGAAACAGATTAAAGTATTTTTTTGCTAGTCTCTGGTCATGAGTATAAAGGTACATTTCATTATACAAATGCTCATAACACTTATAATAATCCGGAATCAGATCTTTGGTTAGTTGATTTTTATTTATGGAGTATAATATATCTGTACTCTCCCTGTACATGCCGGAAGAGGAGTGGAGATGACACAAGAATAACTTTGTTTCATTTATCCACTTTTTATTATTTGAAGTTTCTGCTATTTCAAGGTTCTTATTCAGATAATGTATTGCTGAATCACAGACAAAAGTTCTGTATTCTTTATATAACAGCTTGTTGATTGCATAAATTTGTCCAGACGGGAGTGCTTTTTTGTTTAGCTGTCTTTTTAGGTTGTTGATGCGTTTTTCCCTTATTTCTACATAGGCTTTGCTCTCTTTTATTGACTTATCCAATACATTTAGTAAGGAATCAATTTGATTCCCTGCCAGAGAAACAATTGAATATAGAGTAAAAATAGATAGTAAGGCAACTTTCTTCATCATCTTTGTGAAACTTAAACTGCCCCAAAGTTAAAAAAAATATTGTGATAGCCTTACATGATGGAAAATATTAAAGCTGCTTTATGGTTTTATTTACCAGCAGAGATAATATATATTCCAACTAAATCTCCTGCAAATTTCTGGGCAGAGTGCGGACTAAGTTTTTTCTGTACTGTAACTAAAGGATTTCCTTTTATTAATTAGGTCTTTTCAGGTTTATAGTTAATCCAAACATGTACATGTTTGCTCCAAGTCTTGTACGTGTTTGGATTCAATCATGTACATGTTTGGATTGCACCCTCCTTTGAGAATAACTAATCTCCCTTTTCATATAAATAATTCCAGAGCTGTATTGCAATAATCCATATTGCTTTTATCCTACTATTACCAACGAAGCACTTTATAGCCAGATAAACACAATTGATTATCAATAAGATAAGTTTCTGAGGGTGTAGATGGTGTACATAAATCGTTCTTTTTTCGTTCTGAGAAATAAAAAAATGAAAATTCTGCATTTTTGCGGAATTCTTGAAATTTTATTTCTGGAAGCCAAAAAACTCTTTTTATGTACACCATCTACACCCCTTTCTGCTGGCTTAAAGCTATTTGTCAAGTTGTATATTTTATAATACGCTGATAATCTACATTATATAAAATGGCAGGTGGCAGATCCTATGTTTGCAATAAATATGCTGAAGTGAAAAAATAAGAAGCATAAGCTAAGAGTATTTTTTATATTTGAGGTACCAAACTTAAACATTCAAATATTCAAAGCTTATGCGTACACAAAGTAACAAAGTAAATTTCAATGGAGAAAATATTTATGTTGGAATTGATGTTCATCTAAAGAGTTGGGCAGTGACAATCTACACAGAACATTTGCATCATAAGACTTTTAGTCAGCCACCGGTTCCCATATTATTATGGAAATATCTGGATGAAAATTTTCCTGGTGGTAATTACTATTCTGCTTATGAAGCCGGATTCTGTGGATTTCATATTCACTTTGAACTGGAAAAGTTGAATATAAAAAATATAGTAGTCAATCCCGCTGACATACCGACCAGTCAAAAGGAACATGTGCATAAGAATGATTCTTGCGATAGCAAGAAAATAGCCCGTTCTCTGAGAGCTAAAGAACTCACCGGAATACATATTCCATTGATTGAGACCTTAGAAAATCGTTCTTTAGTTCGTTCTCGAGAAATCTTGGTCAAGGATCTGGTTCGTTTCAAACAGCGAATAAAGTCTTTTCTTTATTTTTATGGGATAGCCTATCCTCCTGAATTTGAAAAGTCATCTTGTCATTGGTCAAAACGCTTTCTTAAATGGTTAAAAGAAATATCCCTAAATACGCAAAATGGAAATGAAGCATTATCCCTATTAATAAGAGAAGTAGAACAACAGCGCCTTCTTTTATTAGAAGTGAATAAGAAAATTCATAGCTTGGCTATTTCTGATAAATATATTAAAGAGATGGAATTAATAAGAAGTGTCCCCGGAATAGGCTTGATTACAGGACTTACTTTTCTATTGGAAATAGAAAATATAGAGCGTTTTTCTAACACGGACAAGCTAGCCTGTTTTGTAGGAATAATACCGACTTGTCATTCGAGTGGAGAAACTAGTAATAATGGAGAAATGACCTTTAGAGGGCAAATCCATTTAAAGAAAGGTCTGATTGAAAGTGCTTGGGTTGCTTCAAGAATAGATCCAGCTCTAACACATAGCTTTATTAAGCTTTGCAAAAGAATGGAACCCAATAAGGCAATCATACGAATTGCGAGAAAGTTGTTAAACAGAATATATTATACTCTAAAAAAGGAACATAAATACGAATATGGAATGGTTAAATAATAATACCCATATAAAATCTGTATAAAGAGTGACCGCTAGCCACTTCTTGCAGCTTTGCCTGCTTTGGCAGATTGCGGCCTCTTTCCTATTGAACTGAAAAGGATTATGTAGAAACTGAAAGAATCAGTTAGAACTACTTATAGAAGGTTGTTTTATATAGGAATTTACTAATTATTATTGAGACTAGAGAAACATGTATAATAGGTTTTTCTAGCCATATAGCGATATCTGTAACATAAAAAGAGGGGAAAATCATACAGACTGTCCCCTCAAAATGATGTTACAGCGTAACGCAGGAAGTTTATTGCTGGCAAGTTGCTCCTCAGCAGAGCTTGTTTCCTTTTCAACTTCCTGATTACAAAGCTAATAAAAAGTATAATAAATATTAATAATACTCTTATAATTTGGATTACAACATAGAAGAGGTGGCAGGAAAATAATACTTTTTTCGGTTCTGAAAATAGAAATTTGAAAATTCTGCATTTTGCGGATTTTTCAAATTTTTATTTCTGGGAGGATAAAAAAGGCTTTTTTACTGCCACCTCTGCCACCTAGCATTTCTAAAGGATTGATTAACAATACCTATTTTAAATAATATCCCTATCCTTACTGCATTTAGTGCACTTTAATGATCAAAAGAAAAACTAAGGTATTTCCTTCTTTTCCTCATCGGAAGCATGGTCTGTAGCGTATTCCTTCGGAGAAACGCCAAAGAATTCCCGGAAAGAGTTCGAGAAATGTGAAAGGTTAGTATATCCCGTGGCATAGGCTACCTCAGATATACTTAGTTTCTTGCTTGCAAGGAGTGATGCTGCCTGTTTCAATCGGATGCCCTTAATGAAATCACGGGCCGACTGGTTAGTCAGTTCTTTTAGCTTTCTGTGCATGTGTACACGGCTCATTCCCACATGTCCGGCAAGCATTTCCACATTCAGGTTCGGATCTGTTAGGTTATCATTAATAACTTTCATTACTTTTTCGATAAGAATTTCGTCAGACGATTTCATTTCAATCTTCTGAATCTTAGTTTGTTGCTGTTCGTTGCCTGTGAACTTGTTTTTTAGTCGCTCTCTATTCTCAATAAGATTCTGAACAGTACTTTTTAGCAAATCGGTATTAAACGGCTTCACAATGTAAGCATCTGCACCAATCTCTAGTCCTTCAATTTTATCTTCGTTTTTTGATTTGGCAGTAAGCAGAATAATAGGGATATGACTTATATTGATATTCTGTTTTATTTTTCTGCAAAGAGTTATTCCGTCCATTTCAGGCATCATTACATCACTGATTATTAAATCTGGCATTTCTTTTAAAGCCATTTCAAGAGCTTCTTTGCCGTTACAGCATTCGCTTATTTTGTATTCGCCGGATAGTTCTTCTTTAATATATTGCCGTATTTCGAATTCATCTTCAACAACCAGCACCTTGAAATGGGTTCTAGGCTTGATTTTTTTATTCTTGGTCTTACTTTCCATCTCAAACTGATCAACAGGATTTATCACCGAGTAGTGAGTGCTTGCCGGAACAGCCGATTCAGAATCTTCGGGATTCTCAAATTCGTCAGCATTTAAATGGTCGCAGCCCAATGGCAGGCGTACAATAAATCTGCTTCCAGGGCCTTCTTCTCTATTCTCAGCTTTAATTGTTCCATGATGAAGCTCAACCAGTGAACGGGACAGATGCAAACCAATACCAGTTCCGAAGTTTGAATTGGTCAGGTCATTGTTTATCTGATAGAAGCGTTCGAATATCTTTTCTATCTGGCCGCTATCAATTCCAATGCCGTTGTCACTGATTACAATTTCGAAGTATTTTCTTAACGCTCCCTTTGCTGATTCATCTTTTCCTGTAGAGAGCTCCACTTTAATCTCTCCGTTTTCGGGCGTATATTTGAATGCATTCGACAGAATGTTGAGCAATATTTTATCAAAGTTATTGAGGTCTATCCATGCTTTCAGATCTTCGTCTTTATGATTAAATGAGAATTGGATATTTTTCCTTTGTGCCTGATATTCAAAAGTTGTCATAAGGTCATCAATGAACCCTACAATATCTGTCTCTCTGAACTTCAGGTGCATTTGTCCTTTGTCCAGTTTACGAATATCCATCAGCTGATTAATGAGACGAAGAATTCGTTGTGCATTCCGGTAAATCATCAGATAAGTTTTTTGTACCTCCATATCCTTATTTTCTGTAATCAGTTTTTCCAATGGATTGATGATAAGAGTCATCGGAGTACGTATCTCATGAGAAATGTTTATAAAGAACTGTAGCTTGGCTTCGTTAATCTGCTCAGCATGTTCTCTTTTCATCATCTCTTGTTTGTGACGGAAACGAGATTTTATGTATACAACTATGCCATAAATCAGTTGACAGATGAGCAATGCATAAATAATTTTTGCCCACCATGACTGATACCAGGGAGGAGTTATAATGATTGTTACTTCTTTTGTCTCTGAAATATTATCATTGTTACGGGCTCTGAATCTGAACTTATAGGTTCCAGGGCTCAGGTTGGTGAAGCTGGCTCGGTTCATTCCGGGGCGGGTGCTGATCCAGTCTTTATTAAGTCCTTCCATCTGATACTCGTAAACAATACGTTCCGGATTACTATAATTCAATACCGATAATTCAAAGCTAAATGCATTATCCTTATAGGAAAGAACAAACTTATCCTCATCTATTACAGCTTTTGAAATAATATTGTTGCTTCCGGATTTATCGCCTTCTCTTACAGGCTTTTCAAATATATAGAGGTCGGTAATAAATACAGTTAGCCGGGTAACCCGGTCTACAATTTCTTTCGGATAGAAGTGGGTGATGCCTTTAATACCGCCAAAGAAAATCTGTCCATCAGCCGACTGGAATCCAGCTCCCCGATAAAACTCGTTGCTCTGCAATCCATCGAATGAATAGTAATTAATAAACTTCTTTTGCGAAGGAACAAACTTTGATATGCCATAATGAGTACTAAGCCAAAGGTTCTTTTTCTCATCCTCAAACATGGAACAAATAACGTTACTAGGCAATCCGTCATTGATTGTGTAGTGTGTGAAAGCTTTTGTTCTCTTATCAAAACAAGCAAGTCCCTCGGTTGTACCTATCCAAATCTTGTGAAAAGAATCTTCCAGAAGAGTGAACACAACATCTCCCGGCAACAGATTCTTATCGCTTGAATAAGTTACGTATGTCTTTTTCTCGGGATTGTAACAGCACACTCCTTTGTAGGTTCCTATCCATATAAGTCCTTCACTATCGGCAATAACACAATTTACCCAGTTACTCGGAACTCTGTTAATCCTTAAGTCCTTATCGTCAACCTTTGACGGATGATGTGTTAATTTATTTGTTTTCAGGTTTAGACTGTATATACCATATCCGTAAGTCCCGATCCATAAGTTCTTATTCCTGTCTTCAGAAATACATGATACTCTGTCGTTAGGGACATCTTTTTCATTTGGGAACAAATCTTTTGTGTACAAACAAGTATTGGTAGCTCTGTTAAACTGCTCCAGCCCGTTAATGTATGAACCAAGCCATAGAGTCTTATTCGAATCCTCGAAAATACTCATAATAGTGTTTGATACGGAAGCAATATTATTGGTCTGAGTATAATGTGTTGCTTTTTTTCCATTGTCACTTATACCATATAATCCATCATTATCCGTTCCAACCCATATAGTACTATTTTTATCTTTGAAAATAGACATCACACAGCTTGAGCCTATATTATTCTGTTTAAGTGATCTGTATCCAAAGTAATTGAATTTATTGGAGTTACTTGGAATGAAATAAACTCCTTTCTGAAAAAGTCCGGTCCAAAGATTTCCTGCTTTGTCCTCTAGTATAGAGTGAACCTTTGCCTGAGAGAAATCAAATAGTGTGGTGTTAATCTCATAATCATCAATGACGTTCTTTGAATAATTGTAGATTTTAAGACCCTGTCCGTCGGTTCCGATAAGTAGTTCTCCGCGATTGTTAATGAGGAGTGATTTAATTCTGAGTTTGGTTGATAAGCTTTTATAAGGTATAGCTGATATTCTTCTAGTTTTAGGATTGTATAAGTTCAACCCCCCGGAAAGAGTTCCGATAAATATATTTCCCGTTTTATCTTCGCATAAGCAAGATACATTATTATTTGTAATAGCGCTAGGTGAACCAAACCATCTGGTCTTTTTCGTAAAAGGGTTATATACATTTAATCCTTTATTTTCAGATGCAACCCATAGCTGATGTTTAGAGTCTTCAAAAACATAAGTTAGGAAAGGACTGCATAAGTTTCTGGATATATTTGTTTCTGTAGTACATTTATTGCTCCCTCTTTTTATTGAGACAAGACCTTCACCGGAAGTTGTCATCCAGATATCACCATATTTAGATTCAATGATAGATGTTACTTGTGGATGAATAGTCTGACTACCTCTGAATGCTTCAATTTCTTTAAAAGAATCTTTGGCGCGGTTATATAAAAGTAATCCGTTGATACAGGCTATCCAGAAACGTCCCTGAGTATCTTCATACATAGTCTTCACATAGTTGTTTTTCAACGATGTGTTGTCTTTGGATATATTCTTATATATGGTAAACTTTGTTCCGTCGTATTTATTTAGTCCATCTTCAGTTGCAATCCATATAAATCCTTTCTTGTCCTGGTAGATTTTATTGATTAAACTGTTTGATATATCTTTTTCTGTAGAATAGAATTTTTCTACCTGAGCGAAGCACTTATTTGATACAGATATAAATATGATTATAAGAAAAAAGAATGTTGTTGTCTTTTTCATAATTTGTTTTTCAAACTAGATTCGATACAAATTTATAGAAATAAATAAAATATAGCAAGAAATATAGCTTAATGTTACCAGTACGATATAAATTGTTACCAGTCTATGCAAAGATGTAACGATGTATCAAGTTTAGGATACTCAATTTTAAATGCGATAAAGCTTATTACATTACCTTTGTACCATTGAGGAAACAATTGTTGAATATCTAAAATTATAAATGTATGAAAACCTGAAAAACCTTTTGATTATTCTTTAATTTAAAAGAAAAATTATTCATTACTAATCACTAAAATGGATTTTTATTATGAGAAACACTTATTTAACGAAGCCTTTAGGGCTTTTATTCCTATTTTGTATTATCCCGCTTTGGGCCTTTTCCCAGAACATAACAGTGAAAGGTCTTGTAAAAGACGCAAATGGTGAACCGCTTTTAGGCGTTAATGTACGAGATGCCGGAGCTAATAATGGAACCGTTACAGATCTTGATGGAAACTTTACTATTAAAGTAAATAGTAATGCGAAGCTTATATTTTCTTTTGTTGGTTACATTAATCAGACTGTTCCGGTTGATGGCCGTACAAAAATGATTGTAACTTTAAAAGAAGACAGTAAAACTCTCGAAGAAGTTGTTGTTATCGGTTATGGCTCTCAACGTAAAGAGTCTGTAACAGGTTCTGTTGCTTCTGTAAAAGGAGATGTGATGCGAGATGTTCCATCATCCAATATATCACAAGCTTTACAAGGACGTGTAGCAGGTGTGGATATGTCACAAACATCATCTAAACCAGGTGCTTCAATGCAGATCCGTGTTCGTGGTACTCGTTCGCTGAATGCAAGTAACGACCCATTGATTGTACTTGACGGTCTTCCTTTTGCCGGGTCTATTGGCGACATCAGTCCTAGTGATATCAAAAGTATTGATATCCTGAAGGATGCATCGGCAACAGCCATTTATGGTTCGCGTGGTGCTAACGGTGTTATTTTGGTAACATCCAACAAAGGAAGTAAAGGAGCAAAAGCAAAGCTTAGCTATAATAGTTATTATGGTTTGAAAGAAGTATTTGGCAAATTTCCTATGATGAATGGACCGGAATTTGTCAAACTTCGTGCTGCTGCTGGAAAGTATACAAACGGTATTGATGAAGCGGATAATATAAATACTGATTGGCAAGACATGTATTATAGAACAGCTCAGGTAACAAGCCACGATTTAGCAATTTCAGGTGGAACAGAAAAGAGTAATTACAGTTTTGGTGCAGGTTACTATAAAGATGAAGCTGTGCTGCCAGGCCAGAATTACACCCGCTATTCTGTACGTGGTTCTCTTGATCAGGAAGTTGGCAAATATTTCCGTTTTGGTTTCACTACAAATAATAACTTTTCTCTTAATAATGGAGGCAACTTAGGAATTTACGGTAATATAAGTACTTCAGCTATTTCTAACCCATATAACGAAGATGGCACATTGAAAAGAACCGTAAAGATGCCACTAGATGAAAACTGGGTATTAACAAGAAAAAGTATAGATAATTTAGGTGACCAGTGGATAGATCAGACCAAGGCTCTTGGTTCCTATAACACTATATACGGTGAGATGAAAATTCCAGGTGTAGAGGGATTAAAATATCGCACCAATATTGGTTTGAACTACCGACAAAGCAACAGTGGTAACTACACAGGACAGGGAGTTTTCGCAGTTAATCCTACAACTGTTTCAACTGCTTCTGTTAGTAACTCACTTACCACAAACTGGGCTGTTGAAAACCTAGTGACTTATGACCGTACTTTTGCTCAGAAACATCAATTGAATGTTGTAGCTATGTACTCTGCTGAGCAAACCCGCTATAATAGTTCACAAATGTCGGCAAAGGATATTCCGGCTGATGCTTTCCAGTTCTATAATTTAGGACGTGCACAAGGAGAAATTACGGTTGATCCCAATAATCAAGCCTATCAAGTGAGCGGTTTGATGTCATGGATGGGACGTGCTATGTATTCTTATGATAATCGTTATATGATTAGCGCAACATTCCGTTCTGACGGTTCTTCAAGACTTGCTAAAGGACAACAATGGCATACTTATCCTGCTTTATCTGCTGGATGGAATATCAAAAACGAATCCTTTATGAAGAATGTTAAAGTGATAGATGCATTGAAACTCCGTGTGGGTTATGGAGAAACTTCAAACCAATCTGTTGACCCATACAAAACGCTTGGACTTTTAGCTACTCGTCCTTACAACTTTGGCACTACAACCGGTACAGGTTTATACGTATCTGAATTACTTAATCCTAAATTAGGCTGGGAATTCTCTAAAACATGGAACTATGGACTGGATTTCGCTCTCCTAGGTAACCGCCTGACTGGTACAATTGAGTACTATGTACAGAATACAGATAATGTTCTGCTGAGTGTCTCTCTCCCTTCTACTGTTGGTGTCCCTAGTTATATGGCCAATATAGGAAAAACCCAGAACAAAGGTTTTGAATTATCTCTTAATGGTGTGATTCTGGACAATCTAAACGGTTGGACATGGGAAGCTGGTGTTAACGTATATTCAAATAAGAATAAGTTGGTTCAACTTGCTTCTGGAGCAAACAGAGACGAAAGTAACTGGTGGTTTGTTGGTCATTCTATTAATTGTATTTATGATTATCAAAAAGTAGGATTGTGGCAAGAGGGAGATGCTAATCTAGATAAATTTGTAAAGGGAGGAAATGTTGGTATGATTAAGGTAAAATACACCGGCGATTATAATGCTGATGGAACACCTACAAGACAAATTGGACCTGCCGATCGTCAGATTATAGATGTAGATCCTGATTTTCAGGGTGGTTTCAATACCCGCGTTGCTTATAAAAATTTTGATTTGAGTGTTGTTGGTGCTTTCAAAAGCGGTGGAACGCTTATTAGTACCCTCTATGGATCATCAGGCTACCTCAATATGTTGTCTGGACGTAGAGGTAATGTTAAGGTCGATTATTGGACATCGGAGAATACCAATGCTAAGTATCCAAAACCTGGTGGCCTGATGGATGGTGATAATCCAAAGTTTGGTAGTACGCTAGGCTACTTTAGTGCATCGTATCTGAAGGTACGTACAATTACACTTGGGTATAACTTTAATCAAAGGTGGATGAAAAATGCAGGTATCGACAAATTGCGTCTTTACTGTACTGTACAAAACCCATTTGTTCTATTCTCACCTTATAAAAATGAATCAGGCATGGATCCTGAAACCAACTCATATGGTGATGAAAATGCGGCAGTAACATCTTACAGTAAGCGTCTGCTTACTATAGGTACAAACACGCCTTCTACTCGTAATTACTTGGTTGGTATTAATTTGACATTTTAAAAAAGACAATAATGAAACGAATAAATATAAAAGCATATATAGGAACAGCTTTGCTTACATTGTCCTTAATGGGATGTTCTGATATTTTGGATGAACAGCCACGCAGTATTTATACTCCCGAGTATTTCAAAACAGAGAAAGGTATTATGGGAGGTTTAACGTCTATGTATGCCCATTTGCGCTACATATATGGACAAGGGTACTATTACAATTCTTGCCTCACAGGTACCGATGAAGTAACTTATGCCCAGAGTGCTGATGCAAACTTTAAGGATATGGATCTTTCCGGCGTGGGATCGATTACTTCATCAAGTAGCCGTTCTGATGCTCTTTGGGGAGCAGCATTCTCTAATATAAATATGGCCAGTGGTGTTATTGAAAATGCAACAGCTGTGGCAACTATTTCTAATGCCCAGGTTGCTGAAGCTAGATTCTTCCGTGCGTTCGACTACTTTTTATTGGTACAGACATTTGGTGGTGTACCTTTAGATTTGGGTGCAGGTGAACTGAAGTTTAATTTATCAACTAATCGTACTTCTGTGCGCAACACTGTACCAGAGGTGTATACAAAGGCTATATTTCCTGATCTTTTGACAGCGATAAATGATTTGCCTGCCACAGGACGTGTCACTGGTGGTGCAACTAAAACTGTTGCTCGTCTTTATTTGTCAAAAGCTTACCTGACATATGGATGGTGGTTGGAAAACCCAAATAGTATCCCTACTTATCCATTGTGTAATAGAACAGATCCTGATGGACATAATGCTCAATGGTATTATCAGCAGGCATATAACGTAGCAACTGCTGCTATTGCAGATCCTGGTAATTTTGGTTTATTGGCAAACTTTTATGATGTTAACGTTGGATCAAACGATCGTAACAAGGAAATCCTGTTGTATGCAGATCACACACAATCAAGTGATTTATATAATGGAGGTAGTATTACTTCTGGTAGTGGCGCTGCTCCGGATAACTTTGCTGGTTGGATGATGACATGGAACTATACAAACATAAGAAGTGCAGCTAAGACAGATTGGAGCTCGGTTGTAAGCTCTGTTCAACGTGAAGCTACACAACCATTGGGTCGTCCATGGACACGTATGTGCCCCACTATCAATGTAATTAAAAACACTTTTGCCGATAAGAATAATGATTCCAGATACGATGGTACCTTTACAACTGTTTATAGAGGAAACTGGAATAGAGCAGGTGCAACTAATGCGTCTTTGTATAACGCAAATAATATGCCGATTGTACAGAATGATGCAGTTCTAACATTCCTTGATGATGAACCAGCAACAGCTATTGATTACTCTAATTCAACATACAAGAGCAACATTGGTGCCGGTGTATTACCTGGTAGAGGGGATTTTGTGATATCACCAAATGGAATAAGCAGAATAGTATATCCGGGACTTTGGAAACTTGGACCTTACCGCACAGATAATGGTACCGGATTAGGACAACCTAATGCAGGAAGTACTCGTCCTTTCAATATTGCTAAATTCTCAGAACTTTATTTTATTGCTGCTGAAGCAGCTGTGAAAGGTGCAACGACTACTACTGGTCAAAGTGCCAGAGATTTGATTAATGTTATTCGTGCACGTGCTGGTCAGTGGCGTTGGAGTAACAATGGTAATGTCGCAAAAGTTGAAGACCATAGTGCTGCAATGATAGCTGCGACTCCTGCAAATATTGACATAAACTATATTCTGTCAGAACGTTCACGTGAATATTATGGAGAAGGTTATCGTTGGTTCGATTTGGTACGTACCCAAAAATGGGCAGAACTTGCTGGTACATACCAAATTTGTGGAAGCAATTATGGAGATCATACTCCAGTAACAGTAACCCGTACTATTACAAGTAATTTCTATCTGCGCCCAATTCCACAAGGTCAACTCGATGGCATGGAAATGAGCGATGCAGATAAAGTAACTTATCAGAATCCAGGCTATTAGTATTTGAGCTTAATTTTGTAAATTTGTGTAACTAAATAAACATGGTTGATTGGAGTTCTTACCTAAATCGGGACTTCATTCAGCCATGTTTTTCAATAAAATAGTATTATGTTATATGCCTGTACCATATCCCTTGTTCATACCCGAAATCAGACTTGAATAGACAAATGCAGCCAGAGTTTTTTATGTCTTTGAAGAAAATGATGCAGTGGGATTCTCTTAGCTTTGAAACTCTTGATTAGAATAAAAAACGCTGGGATTGGTTATAAAGACAAGATAAAGATTAAGGATGGCAAAATTATTCCGTTAGGAAAGTGGAATGTCTAGTATGTGAAACTGTATGAATATTAAAATAGCAGTTATTATGAGATTAAAAAGTATTATTGTATTTTCATTATTCACTATGTTGTCAATCAGTGCTTTTGGAAGTTCTTTTCAAAAGTTTATTCTGAATACTGGGGGCAATGACAGGTTCCCTTTAGTTGCATCTGGTAATCCAGTTTGCATGGTGGAAGATAGCATTGATTATCCTGGTGTACTTCGTGCAGTTAATAATCTACGGGATGATATAAGTAATGTAACAGGTTTTGTTCCTTTTTTATCAAAGAATAAACTTCCTAAAGAAAAAAAACTATTAATAATAGGTACTTTAGGAAAGAATACCTTTATCAATCAGTTGGTAAAATCGGGAAAGATAGATGCTGCCGAACTAAGCGGAAAGAATGAAAAATATCTTATCCAGACAATAGCTCACCCTTTTCATGGAGTAGACGAAGCATTGGTTATTGCCGGTAGTGACAAGCGTGGTACTATCTATGGTGTATATGAGCTCTCGGCTCAAATAGGTGTTTCTCCATGGTATTATTGGGCAGATGTGCCAGTGAAAAAACAAAAAGATATTTATGTGATCCGCGGAAAGTATACTGATGGTGAGCCTGCTGTAAAGTATCGTGGAATTTTCCTGAATGATGAAGCTCCTGCACTTAGTGGATGGAGCAAAGATACTTTCGGAGGTTTTAATCACAAGTTTTATGAAAAGGTTTTTGAGTTGCTGCTTCGTCTGAAAGGCAACTATATGTGGCCTGCCATGTGGGGAAATGCTTTTTATGATGATGATTCGGTCAGCGGACCTTTAGCCAATGAAATGGGAATTGTGATGGGAACTTCACATCACGAACCAATGGGGTTAGCCCAGCAGGACTGGAAGCGCAGAGGAACCGGAGCGTGGGATTATAACAAGAATGGAGCTGTGTTACGTGATTTCTGGCGAACTGGTATAGAGCGTTGTAAGGACTGGGAATCAGTTATTACTGTTGGCATGCGAGGCGATGGTGATGAACCAATGACTGAAAATGCTAACATAGAGTTGTTACAGAATATTGTTAAGGACCAGCGCCGGATTATCACTGAAGTTACTAAACGAAATGTTGAGGAAACTCCTCAGATGTGGGCTCTTTATAAAGAGGTACAGGACTATTATGATAAAGGAATGCGTGTACCCGATGATGTAACATTGCTGCTTTGTGATGATAACTGGGGCAATGTACGCAAGTTGCCAGATTTAGGTGCACCCTATCGTAAAGGTGGATATGGAATGTATTATCATGTTGATTATGTGGGAGGTCCACGTAATTATAAATGGCTGAATGTTTCCCAGGTACAACGAATATGGGAGCAGATGAATCTGACCTATCGCTATGGCGTTGATAAAATTTGGATTTTAAATGTGGGCGATCTTAAACCTATGGAATATCCTATTAGCTTTTTCCTTGATATGGCATGGAATCCTGACCAATTCAGTGCGAATAATCTGATAGAACATACAGAGAAATGGTGCGCTCAGCAGTTTGGTGATACTTATGCCAAAGATGCTGCCCGAATGATTAACCTATATACTAAATACAATAGAAGAGTTACTCCTGAATTACTTAATTCAGGAACATACAGTACGGTGAATTACCGTGAATTTGACGGAGTTGTGAAAGATTACAAACAGCTGGAGAAAGAGGCTACAGAGCTTTATAACCGTTTGCCATCCAATACTCGTGATGCATTCGACCAGCTAGTGTTGTTCCCTATTCAGGCATGTGCCAACTTGAATGAGATGTATGCCGCACAAGCACTTAATCAATTATATGCCGCTCAAGGCAGAACTTCTGCTAATGATTGGGCAATGAAAGTAAAACAACTTTATGAACGCGATTCTTTGCTGACTATACATTACAATAAAGAAATAACCGGGGGGAAATGGAATCACATGATGGACCAGACTCATATAGGATATACATCCTGGCAGCAACCGGAAAAGAATGTGATGCCGAAAGTCTCTTTTGTTGCTGCCCTCAAGGATGCTGATATGAGAGTAGCGGTAGAAGGTTCCAAAGATGTTGCTGCATTGAATAAAGCAGAAATCAGTTTGCCGGCATTTGATTCATTTGCTAAACAACAGTACTACATTGACTTGTTTAATGCTGGTGAAACTCCTTTTAAATATACTTTGAAAGCTTCAAATGATTGGTTAATAATTTCAGATTATAAAGGAATAAATAAAAATGATAGGCCAATAATTGAAAATGATAGGCGAATAAATATCAGCATTGATTGGAATAAATTATCAGTCGGAAAGCACGAGGGCAAAATCGTGGTGAAGACGAAAGGTAAATCAATAACTATAAAGGTAGAAGCTAACTCTTTACAAACTCCCCAGAACCTGAAACGCAGGACTTTTATGGAAAGTAACGGATGTGTATCCATTGAAGCTGAACATTATTCCGCAGCAAATAATAATGATAAAGTTTCCTGGCAGATAATTCCCGGACTAGGAAAAACACTTTCCGGCATTACAACTTCTCCGGTTACGGCTGCTCCTCAGGAAGATGCAGCAAACGGAGTATCATTGGAATATGATGTTTATTTGCAATCTTCGGGTGATGTAACACTGAAACTTCTTCTTTCACCAACGCTCAACTTCAATGGCAATAAAGGATTGCGCTATGCTGTATCTATTGACGGAGGAGGAGAACAGATTGTGAACTTTAACCAGAAGTTTACTGAGCGGGAAAGAGAACATTGGGTGGCAAACAGTCTCATTGAATCGGTAACCAAACATCCTTTTTCCAGTGCCGGACTTCATACAATAAAGTATCGTGCAATTGAACCGGGTATTGTTTTGCAAAAAATATTGCTTGATATGGGCGGTTTGAAACCAAGTTATCTGGGAGCACCTGAAAGTCCGTTCCTAAACAAAGTAAAGTAGCATTTATAAAGTTGATGAACAAATGAAAATATTATCTCAAACATATAGAACCAGTCTAAGGAAAGGAATCGCTTTATTGTTCTTCCTGATTCTTCCAGTCGCCTTTGCCAATGCAGAGGTGAAGTTACCCCGACTCATTGCCGATGGCATGGTTCTGCAAAGAAACACTGAACTAAAATTACCAAACCTGCCTTTTATTTGTATGCAGCTGCCTAATTTTATGGAAGCAAAGGCCTGGGCTGATAATCCTCAAGGTGCAAATCTGAGAAACAGAGAAGGACTTCCTGCTTCTCCGCTCAGAACAAATAAATAACATTAAAATAAGATTAACAGATAATATAATAGTAATGAAAGCACAAAAGTACTGCAGATATCTTCTCCTGGCGTGTGGGTTAATAGGTCTTGGAACATCGAGTGCCAAGATACCTCCGTATAAGAATACGTCTCTGAGCTTTGAGCGGCGGACGGAAGATTTAGTTTCCAGAATGACACTGGCAGAGAAAGTTCAGATTGTGAGATATGACTCACCGGAGATACCACGACTTGGTATTCCTGCTCACAACTTTTGGAATGAATGTCTTCACGGAGTTGCCCGTTCGGGAAGAGCCACGGTTTTTCCTCAGGCCATTGGTATGGCATCTATGTGGGATAGTGATGGAATGTTTGCCATTGCTGATGCAATATCTGATGAAGCTCGGGCAAAGCATCATGAATATGCTTCCCGTGGGAAAAGAGGAATCTATCAGGGGCTGGCTTACTGGACGCCAAATATTAATATTTTCCGTGATCCACGTTGGGGGAGAGGAATGGAAACGTATGGCGAAGATCCTTATCTGACAGGTGAATTGGCTGTTCCTTTTATTAAGGGTTTGCAGGGCAATGATCCTAAATACTATAAACTGATTGCTACTGCAAAACATTTCGCTGTTCATAGCGGACCGGAATCGACCCGCCACTCTTTTGATGTATGGCCAAGTGATTATGACATGGCAGAAACTTATACTCCGCATTTCAAGAAGACAGTAAAGGAAGCCAAAGTTTACTCTGTGATGTGTGCTTATCAGAGTTTTCGTGGTGCACCTTGCTGCGGTAATAAATTCCTGGAAGAGATGCTTCGCAAGCAATGGGGATTCAAAGGATATATTGTTTCCGATTGTTGGGCTATCCGCGACTTCTATGAGAAAACCGGGCATCATATAGTGGCTACTCCCGAGGAAGCTGCTGCAATGGCAATCAAATCAGGTACAGATCTGAATTGTGGCGACACTTATATTCATTTAGCTGATGCTGTTAAGAAGGGATTGGTTACAGAAAAAGAGCTGGATGTTTCCGTAAAGCGAATTATTCTTGCTCGTATGAAGCTGGGACAATTCGATCCTCAGGAAATGGTGAAATACTCTAAGATACCATTCAGTGTGGTTGATAGCAAAGAACATCAGGCTTTGGCTGTTGATGCTGCCCGTAAATCTATTGTTCTTTTGAAGAATGAAAACAATATACTTCCTTTGAGCAAGGATGTGAAAAAGGTTGCAGTGATTGGTCCTAATTCCAATGACCTGGAAGTTCTGTTGGGAAATTACAATGGTTATCCAACCAATCCTAAAACTCCGCTTACCGGACTTCGTGAAAAGCTACCGAATGCTGAGGTTACCTTTGCACAGGGTTGTCCGTTGGCCGAGAAGCTTCCTTACTTTTCTGCTGTTCCTGCAGATTATTTGTTTACCGATGCAACTATGCAGCAAAAAGGTTTAAAGGCTGACTATTACAATAACAGTGATTGGAAAGGTAAACCGGTTCATTCACGTATTGATAAAAATGTAGATTTTGTATGGCGAACAACACCTCCGTTTAAAAATATGAAGTATGACCATTTTTCCGCTAAGTGGAGTGGGGTGCTTGTTCCTCCGGTTACCGGTGAGTATGCTCTTGGTGGTGAAGGCTTTTCAGGATTTAACCTATATATAAATGATAAACTAGTTACAAAATGGAATGATATTCATCATCCACGTAAATTGTATGAGTTGATGACTTTGGAAGCTGGTAAAGCATATAATATTCGTCTGGAATATACTCAGAACAATACTGAATATTCTATTATGCGTCTGTTATGGGATACTCCAAAACCAAATTTGAAACAAGAAGCTATTGAGCTGGCTAAAAAATCGGATGTTGTTGTTCTTTGTATGGGACTTAGTCCGCTGCTGGAAGGGGAAGAAATGCCTGTAAAAGTAGAAGGATTCTCAGGTGGTGACCGTCTGGATATTAAATTACCAAACACGCAGACCGACCTTATTCGTGAGATTCAGAAACTGGGAAAACCTACAGTATTGGTATTGCTTAACGGAAGTGCACTTGCCTTTAACTGGGAAAATGAAAATATTCCTGCTATTGTTGAGGCTTGGTACCCGGGTCAAGGTGGTGGAACTGCCATTGCTGATGTTCTCTTTGGTGATTATAATCCATCCGGACGATTACCGCTAACTTTCTACAAATCAATAGACCAGATTCCTGCCTTTACTGAATATGATATGACAGGCAAGACTTATCGTTATTTTAAAGGTGAACCTCTTTATCAGTTTGGTTACGGTTTAAGCTTTTCTACTTTTGAATATGCAATCAAAAATGCACCATCTTTGATAAAAGCCGGAGAAGAAATCAAGGTAACTGCAGAAGTAAAGAACACTGGAAAGTATGATGGTGATGAAGTTGCCGAACTTTATGTGTCTCTTCCTGATAGCAAACTAAAGACTGCTATCCGTTCTCTTCAAGGATTCAAACGTGTTCATCTGAAAGCCGGAGAAACCAAAGAGGTTGAGTTTACTTTGAAACCTATTCAAATGTCGGCACGCAACAATGACAACTTTGCTGTGGTTGAGGCCGGAACTGTTCAGATCTCAGTAGGTGGCAAGCAACCGGATGCTAAATCTCTTGCTTCCAAGCAAGTGGTGCAGAAGGATGTTCAGGTTACCGGAAATACATATTATGTGAAGGAATAATATTCCAGAAGCTTTTTCTAGATTTAAATTACATAGTTGGTGATTTTTTGTATCTTATGTGAAATATGTTCATGCAAGATACGAATTTGTCAGTCTGTTTATCTCATTAAAATATTCTGTTTTGTGATTCTGATTATAAAATAGAAAGTATATTTGTGTCACCTTAAAAAAGTATATGATGAAATTATATTTTTATACACTATTATTTGTTTTTATTCCCGGAATTGTTTTTGCTGAGGATGGTTCGCAACTGTGGCTTCGTTATCAGTCACTTCCAGAGAATCAGGCAAAGGCTTTATCAACTGTTATTACATCTGTGGCTTGTGATGAACCATCAGACAATTTGGCTTTTGGTGAATTGCAGGTTGCGTGGAGACAACTTACTGGAACAGAACTGCCTGTTACTCGTTCGGTTCAGGAACATTCGCTCGTTATTGGAACAAAGAATAGTAAACTTATTCAACCATTTGGGCTAAGCAAAGAATTGCAGTTATTAGGAAATGAAGGCTTTATTATACGTACAATGAAGCATCAGGGTAAAGATTGTCTGGTACTTGCTTCTGAAGGAGAAACTGGAGTACTGTATGCTGTATTCAACCTTTTGAGAACCATACAGACGGTCCTTCCTTTTCCATCTTCTATGAATGTAAAAGAGAAACCAGCTTATAAAATCAGAGTGCTCAACCATTGGGATAATCCCGATGGAACAATTGAGCGTGGATATGCTGGATATTCACTCTGGAAATGGAAAGACCTTCCCGGTAAACTTTCTCCTCGCTATAAAGAATATGCCCGTGCCAATGCTTCAATCGGCATAAACGGAACGGTACTTAATAATGTAAATGCCAGTCCTGAGATTCTGAGCGCAGCCTATTTGCAGAAAGTAAAAGCACTGGCGGCGGTGTTTCGTCCGTATGGCATCCGTGTTTACCTTTCCGTAAACTTTTCTTCGCCAGCTGCACTGGGTGGACTGCCAACTTCTGATCCTTTGAACAAAGATGTTCGCCGTTGGTGGTTTGCAAAGGCAAAGGAGATTTATTCACTGATCCCCGATTTTGGAGGATTTCTGGTAAAAGCCAATTCAGAAGGACTTCCCGGCCCACAGGATTTTGGGCGTACACATGCCGACGGAGCCAATATGCTGGCCGATGCTTTGAAGCCTTACCATGGAATAGTGATGTGGCGTGCCTTTGTTTATAAGTCCGGAATGGACGACAGAGCTGGACAAGCCTATAAAGAATTCCTTCCGCTCGATGGAAAGTTTCGTTCCAATGTAATTCTTCAGGTGAAGAATGGGCCGATTGACTTTCAGCCTCGTGAACCAATCAGTGCATTGTTTGGTGCCATGAAGCATACACCTATCATGCCTGAATTTCAGATTACACAGGAATACCTGGGAGAATCCAATCATCTGGTCTTTCTGGCTCCGCTCTATAAAGAATGCCTTGATAGTGATACTTATTGTTCAGGAAAAGGTTCTACTGTTGCCAAGGTGACAGATGGTACTCTCTTCCCTAATCCAAATACAGCCATTGCCGGAGTAGCAAATATTGGTGAAGATACCAACTGGTGCGGACATCATTTTGCTCAGGCCAACTGGTATGCTTTTGGTCGGTTGGCATGGAATCATGAGCTGACTTCTGATCAGATTGCGGATGAATGGATTAAGCTTACCTTCAATGATAAGAAAGAATTTGTGAAACCTGTAAAGGAGATGATGCTTGAATCACGAGAAGCTGCTGTAAATTACATGATGCCTTTGGGACTTCATCACTTGTTTGCCTGGGGACATCATTACGGTCCCGAGCCTTGGTGCGCTGTTGAAGGCGCAAGGCCCGACTGGCTACCGTCTTATTATCATAAAGCTGATTCATTGGGGATTGGGTTTAACCGTACACTTTCCGGTAGTAACTCCGCTAGTCAGTATAATTCGCCTCTTCGGGAGGAATACAATGACCTGAGCAGTTGCCCGGAACAACTTATCCTTTGGTTTCATCATGTACCATGGAGCTATAAAATGCATAATGGACTGACTTTATGGGAAGAGCTTTGTTATACCTATGACAAGGGAGTACAGCAAGTACGCGAATTCCAGAAAACATGGGACAGAATGGAACCTTATGTTGACGCGCAGCGTTTCAAGGAAGTGCAGTCTCGCCTGAAGATACAAAGCAAGGATGCTATTTGGTGGAAAGATGCTTGTCTGCTTTATTTCCAGACATTCTCACGCCAACCTATTCCTTTTGACATAGAACGCCCAGTGAATGAGCTGGACGACTTGAAGAAGATAAAACTAAATTTGCAACATCATAATTAGAAAGATAAATGGAAAAGACCTGGAGATGGTTCGGAAAGAAGGATAAGATTACTCTTTCCATGCTGAGACAGATAGGAGTGGAGGGCATTGTGACTGCCCTGCACGATGTGCCCAATGGGGAAATATGGACACTCGAAGCGATAAAGAAACTTAAAGATTATATTGAAGCAGCAGGCCTTCGGTGGTCGGTTGTGGAGAGTTTGCCCGTTAGCGAAAGCATCAAGTATGCCGGGGCGGACAGGGATCAGCTGATAGCCAATTACAAAGTAAGTCTGGCTAATCTGGGTAAGGCAGGTGTGAAGACAGTTTGCTACAACTTTATGCCGGTGATTGACTGGATTCGTACGGACCTGGAACATCCATGGCCCGATGGTACCAGCTCGCTTTACTTCGATAAAATCCGCTTTGCTTACTTTGACTGCCATATTCTGAAACGTGAGGGAGCTGAAAAGGACTATACACCTGAGGAATTAGTAAAGGTTAGTGAACTGGATAAAACCATTACCGAAGCAGAGAAAGACGATCTGATCAATACCATTATCGTAAAGACACAAGGCTTTGTGAATGGAAATATCAAGGAAGGCGATCAGAATCCGGTAGCCATCTTCAACAGATTACTGGATTTATACAAAGGGATTGACAAGAATGCGCTTCGTGCAAATATGAAATACTTTCTGGAACAAATTATGCCTGTGTGCGATGAATATGGAATAAACATGTGTGTACATCCCGATGATCCTCCTTTCCAGATGCTTGGACTTCCACGTATTGTTGCCGGAGAGGCAGACATCGACTGGTTCCTTCATGCGGTTGATAATCCGCACAACGGACTCACGTTTTGTGCCGGTTCGCTGAGTGCCGGACTGCATAATGATGTGCCTGTATTGGCTAAGAAATATGTGAATCGTGTTCACTTTGTGCATCTTCGCAGTACAGAGGCTACACCGGATGGTAACTTCATGGAATCTTCTCATCTGGGTGGGAGAGGACATGTTATTGATCTGGTCCGCATTTTTGAAAAAGAGAGACCGGAAGTGCCTATGCGTGTAGACCACGGCAGACTGATGCTTGATGATGGCGACAAAGGTTATAATCCCGGTTATTCTTTCCACGGACGCATGTTCGCACTTGCTCAGGTAGATGGAATTATGGCAACAGTGAGAGACGAATTATCAAAATAAAAATATCTTCCGCCCTTAACATTTGGGCTGGAAACAAAACAAAATAAGAGAATGAACGAAATGTTTAGCATTGCCGGAAAAGTAGCCATTGTTACTGGTGGTTCCGGAGTATTGGGTAGCAATATTGCACGAGGCTTTCTCGAAGCCGGTGCAAAAGTTCTGATTATTGGTGCTCATCAGGAGAATGTAGATAAAGTTATCGCTGAATTGTCACCATTAGGTGAAGTACTGGGCATTACTTGCAACGTACTTGATGTTGAAGAACTTAATGTGGTGAAGGATAATATCCTTGATCGTTGGGGAAGAGTAGATATTCTTGTAAATGCAGCTGGTGGAAATATTCCCGGAGGAACACTAACACAAGACCAGACCATATTTGATATGAAGATTGCTGACATGAATAAGGTGGTTGATCTCAATCTGAACGGATCTGTTTACCCTTGCCTTATTTTTGGTGAAATAATGGCAAAACAAGGATTTGGAAATATCATCAATGTTTCATCAATGGCTACATTTGAAGCGTTGACCCGTGTACCGGGATACTCTATTGCAAAGAGTGGTATCGAGATATTTACTAAATGGTTGGCTATGGAGATGGCTACTAAATTCAACGAAAAGATCAGAGTAAACGCCATTGCTCCCGGATTCTTTATCGGCAATCAGAACAGAGCTGTACTTATTAACCCGGATGGCTCGTTGACAGATCGTAGTCAGAAGGTATTGGCAAAGACTCCAATGAAGCGCTTTGGTGATATCAAGGAGCTTAATGGCGCTGTTCAGTTCCTTTGCAGTGATGCTGCCAGCTTCATTACCGGAGTGGTACTTCCTATTGATGGTGGATTCAGTTCGTTCAGCGGAGTATAGAAAACATTTAGCTAAAATATAATCGGCTATACCATTTGGCAGAGTATATGAATAGGGTAAAACCATTGGCTAATCATTTTAATTTATTGGGCAATGGTTCTCTATTTATTCACCAATAAATTTCAGCCATTGGGCAATGGATTTTATAGTTATTAATATAACTGCAAAACGAAGAAAGGAGAATGTAAGGGATACCCTCAACATTCTCCTTTTTCATCTATTAGGAGTCTGAAATCCGATTACTTTGATAATCGGATCAGACGTTTTCTTTCATTAAGTTATTTCTTCATCAATTCCTTTACAGCAGCTTCAATCTGTTCATCTCTTCCGGAGGAAAGAATGTCTGGGTTATTAAGTACTTTGATGTCTGGCTCAAGTTGGTTATTCTCACAGAACTTTCCGTCAGGAGTACGCCAACCGCCCATTGGAATCCCGAAATACAGAGTAGGATCAATTTGAGTTTCCCACCATACATACGTTCCGGTTCCAGGTACAGGCATACCCAAAGTCTTGCCAACGCCTTTCAGTTTGTAAGCAACCGGGAATAAGTGAGCATCAGAATAGTTACCTTCACCCACAAGAACAATAGATGGTTTTGTCCATTTCTCACCCGGTTCAGAACCTACATATTGTCCGTGAGGAATAATGTCCATGTATCTCTTTCCATTCAGGAAGTCAGACAGTTGTTCGTGGATATTTCCACCACCATTAAAGCGGGTGTCAATGATCAAAGCATCTTTGCCAATGTAGCGTCCTAAAGCTTCTTCGTAAACAGTTCTCATGCTTGCATCGTCCATTGCACGAACGTGGATGTAACCAATCTTACCGCCGGAGAGTTCTTCAACCTCCTGACGACGGTTTTTTACCCAACGTTTGTAAAGCAATTCACTTTCTTCATTAATAGAGATTGGTTTCACAGTTTCTTCCCATCTCTTGTTTGTAGTAGGATTGTAAACAGAAAGTAAAGTTAGCTTACCGTTTTTTCTATTTAGCAACTGATAGAAGTCAACAGAATCAGGTTCTTGTCCGTCTATCTTCTCAATAACAGTACCAGGTTTTACTTTAGATGCAGCTTTATCAAGTGGTCCGTTTTCAATCACTTCGGCCACACGAAGTCCCTTTCCTGTATAATTGTAGTCGTAGAACAGACCCAGAGAAGCAGTCTGGTCAGACATTGGTTGATTGTAGCGGTATCCGCCTCCGGTATGCGAAGCGTTTAACTCGCCAAGCATCTCACTTAGCAATTCTGCGAAGTCGTAATTGTTGTTTATATATGGCAGAAATTTCTTGTATTCACTGTGGTAGAATTCCCAGTCAACGCCATGCAGATTCTCTACATAGAATTTCTCTTTCAGTTGACGCCATGCATGGTCAAAAATATACTCTCTTTCAGCAGCTCTGTCGAGCACCATCTCGCTGTTTACACTAAGGGGCTCAGATTTACCCGATTCGCAGTCAACCTTCATCGCCTTTCCACCAGCCTCTATGAAGAGAAATTTTCCATCGGCAGAGAGTTCCATATTAGGATTGCTTGCACCTAGTTTGGCTAATAACTTAGTCTCTTTCTTACGTAGCTCAGTCACCCAAAGATCGTTGTCATTGTCCACCTCGGTTAGATAGAATAATTTTTCTCCGTCTTTAGATAAAACCCAGTCGCTAGTAGCTCCGGTGTAAGTAGTAAGCTTCTTTTTACGATCGGTCAGGTTTTCCCAGTCGATAGCAATATCTTTCTTTACCGAGTCTTTTTCAGCCTTATCTTTGGCATCTTTTTTACCTTTCTTGAGAGAAGTACTCTTTTTGTCTTTGCTCTTATCTTGTTCCTTATTCTTTTCTTGTTCCTTTAGCAGAGCAAAGTCTTCTTTGGAGAGGTTAAAGCGGTCGAACGCATCTTTCGAGAAGAACATAGCATACACATCATCGCTAACCATTGATCCCCCTTGTTGGCGGGTTCCATTTCTTGTAGATCCCCAGATCATAGCTTTACCATCTAGCACCCATTTAGGCCCGAAATCATCATATCCGCTCAGAGTGAGGTTCTTAATCTCACCTTTTCCATCAGCTGATACCAAACCAACTTCGGAACTCATAACACTTTCAGGAGCACCAAACTTAACAAGGAACCACTTACTGTCTGGTGACCATATATAGTACTGATCGCCATCGGCATACGAGTAATTCTTGTCGGCAGCCATAATGGTACGTGTAACTTTAGATTTCAGGTTGATAACCTTGAGTGTAACACGGTTTTCCAGATAAGCTACCTCTTTTCCGTCGGGAGAGAAAGCTGGTTGAAACTCTTCTGCCTGAGTAGCAATAACAGGTTCTTCCTTCAAAACGGTTGAAGCATAGAAATATGGTTCTTCCTTTCTTACGATCTTTGTTGTGTAAATGTTCCAGTTATTATCTTTTTCAGCAGCATATACTAATGATTTTCCATCGGGGCTGAAGCTTACACTTCTTTCCTGCCAGGGAGTGTTGGTTATACGTTTGGTGATGCCACCTTCTACGCTAGTAACGAAAATCTCGCCGTGGTAAATATAAGCAAACTCTTTTCCATTAGGAGATAGTTTGGCTTCAGTAAAGCCACCGTTCACAGGAATAATCTTGTCCAGTGATGAACGTCCGTCATTGGCAATATTGATATTAACTTTCTTTGGCTCACTACCAGGTAGCAAAGTATACACCTCGCCATTATAGCTAAAGCAAAGAGTATTATTGGATGATGAAGTAAGGAAACGTACCGGATTCTTGGTAAAATGAGTCAGCACCTGACTACTTGCCGGATTGTTCAAAGAACTTTTGTATACATTGAAAGAACCGCTCTGCTCGCTCAGATAATAGAAATCATTATTATTTGAATCGAAAACCGGATTGCGATCTTCACCATTGAAACTAGTCAGCTTGGTATACTTCTTTGTACCAAAATCATACGTCCAGATATCATGGGCAATAGAAGAAGTATGATGTTTTCTCCATAAATTCTCATAACCCTTAACATCGTCATAGATTAATTTATCACCCGTACTATTTACTGTAGCGTTAAGTGCAGGAGTGGTAAATACTTGCGATACCCTTCCACCTTCCACAGGTACACTGTAGAGTTCACTTATAACCGAAACAGGAAATTCTGCGTTTGTTACCAAATCCTGTCTGTAGGCAGAGAACAGTACATGCTTATTGTCGGCAGTAAAGCTGGTTGGAGTTTCATTACCAGAATAAAAAGTAAGACGCTTGGCTTCACCACCGGAAGCAGGCATTACAAAGACATCGAAGTTACCATAGCGATCGGAAGCAAATGCAATGCTCTTTCCATCTTTGCTCCATACAGGGCAATACTCGTAAGATTCACTTATTGTCAATGGAGTAGCATTTCCACCGGTTGCAGGAACCGAATAAATGTCTCCTTTGTAAGTGAAAAGAATAGTCTTACCGTCGGGCGATATAGCTGTATATCGCAGCCAGAGTGGACTGTCTTGTCCAAAAGCATTTATTGTCATTATCATTGAGACAATAAAAATAACATAGATTTTTTTCATTTTAATATATTATAGACTGTTTTATTTTGTGAAAAAGGGCTCTGTATATTAGTCTCATTTACCTTTGAAATGTCACAAATGTTGGAGAAATTATATACTGAAATTTGATTTTTTATACATACTGTATTTTTCGATGGACTCGTGTGGTCTATTGCCTGAGTTGATGAGGCATATTGAAAGGTTGAATGCTCTTTCCATCAAAGTTTAGTATATCGGCTTCAAAAAAATATCATAGCGGTCACTGACGTTCTTTTAAATTGTATATATAAAATTTCAATTCGATAGAATTAGGAAAGTATATATATTCTGAAGATATGGGAAACTACATCTTGAAAAAAGGTTGTAGTTTCCTGTCTCTTTGTTAGATCAGTTCTATAATTCCCATTATATAAAGAAAATAATGCTGATAAAATAGAAGCAATATCGTAGTTTTTTTTTAGGTTTGTAATATATATTATCTAAATGTTACTGATTTAGTTATAAAAATGCAGATAAAAATTATTTCTGTAAATGCCTATATATAAACGCTAAACGATGAAATTATACAGACTTTTTAAGATCTTGTTTATTTTTATGTTATTCTTTGTTGAAACAGCAACCGCACAGATTGGTAGTTATGTGTTGATTATCAACTCATATAATGAAGGTAATCAATGGGCAGAGAATATTCAGGATAAAATAATTAAATCAATTGATAAGAAGAAAAATATATCTATCTGCATTGAATATCTTAACGATTGTAGATTCTCCTCAATGAAAGAGGTATCTCATAGGGCTGATAGTTTATACCGCGATTATAAGTTTAAACCTAAAGCTGTTGTTGTTATAGGAGAGGCCGGATGGATTGTTTATCGTAGTACTCTGCCTCAGTCTTGGAAGAATATTCCAATAGTGCTTTCTTCTGCAAAAAGGTATACTGTATCTCTTGACAATCTTATTTTAAGAAAAGAAATTGATTCAAAAATGCTTATTCCATACAAAGAAGCTGCTAAAGGTTTCAATGTAACAGGTGTCTTTCATCCTGTTTACATAAAGGAAACCATGCAACTAATGAAAAGGCTGATGCCTCAAATGACCAAAGTAGCATTCATTTCAGACAAACGATACACTAGTTCTTATAACAGATTTCTTTTTAAATATATAAGAAAGAAATATTTTCCTGAGTTAGGAGAAATCTCACTGTGTCAGAAAAATATTAAAACAAATGATCTATTGAATTCTTTATCTCAAATGGATAAAAATACCGGCTTACTATATCATGGATGGTATGAAGATCGTAATTTGGCCGAGGGTGCTCCTCTAAATAACAGAACGGAGAAAATGATCAGTAGCTTTACCAATTCCCCGGTTTTTGGTTTGACGGACTTTGAAACTGATTTAGGCAATTTTACAGGAGGTTATTATTCAACTTGTGAAGATTATGGAACGAAATCCGGAGAAATACTAAATCGGATTCTTGAGGGGAAAAAAGCAAGCGACATACCTTTTCAACTAGCAGCTATGCCAAAAGCTCATTTGAATTATGTTCATTTGATTCAAGCTGGTCTTGATAAGAAGCTATTTCCCTCTAATGCTGTCTATTATCAGAAACCGATAGGCTTTATTGAACAGAATATAATTCTGTTAGTGTCCGTTATAAGCCTTTTATTAATATGCTTCTCTATTCTTCTTTCAAAGATCTGGTTTTTGAAGAAAGAAAAAAACATGAATGAAGAAATGAAATCATTCTTCACCAATGTTCTTGATAATATACCAGTAGCTGTATCTGTAAGAGACTTTGGTAGCAACAAGTTCATTTATTGGAATAAGAAAATAGAGGAGATAACCCAGATAAAATCGGAAGATGCGATTGGGAAAACCAATAAAGAGCTATTTTCCGAAGAAGTATACAAAAGACATCAGGAAATGGATAATAGGCTGATGAGACAGGGACACTCTGTAAGTTATGAAATGGATATGATGTATTCAGATGGTAAGTTACACTCCACTAATATGACTAAGACTCTTATAAAGAGCGAAGGCATGCCTGCTTATATGCTGTTTACCGGTTGGGATGTAACCGAATTAAAAGCCATTCAAAGGAAGCTGCTGACGAGTAATAACCAGCTGGCCATGGTTATGGATGCGGGAGACATTATTTCTTGGGTATGGGATGTTAAGAATCGTTTGGTTACTTTTGATTATGATTATCAGAAAAAAAGCTATTTTCAGCACGAAATGAAGAGCCTGACAAAATCTTTGGATGATATTCTTTTACAGACTCATCCTGATGATGTGGATCATGTTGTTATGACTTTCCTCAATTTCCTTGAAGGTAAATCTGATAGAATCTGTCTTGATATCAAGATAGATTTCTACGGTAATGGCTACGAATGGTATGAATTGCAGGGTATGGTTAGTGATCGTGATAATGATGGTGCAATCCTTTTTGTTACAGGATCGGGTATCAATATATCTAAGAGAAAGCAAGAAGAACAATTATTGCTCGAGGCTAAAGAGAAAGCGGAAGAATCCAACCGTTTAAAATCAGCATTCCTTGCAAACATGAGCCACGAAATACGCACACCTTTGAATGCAATAGTTGGATTCTCTAGAATTCTGGCAGAAATAAGTGGTGGCGAAACTGAAAGTCAGTTTGCAAGTATTATTGAAAGTAATAATGATATGCTTTTGCAACTTATTAACGATATTCTCGATCTCTCTAAAATAGAAGCTGGAACGTTGGAATTTGTATATTCGGATGTCGATATCAATATGTTGTTTGACGAAATAGAACAATCCTCGGCTATGAAGATTGATCAGAGTGATGTTAAAATAAAATTTGAGAATAAGTTGCCACTGTGTGTTATTCATACAGAAAGAAATCGCCTTACACAGGTCGTTTCTAATTTTATATCGAATTCTATTAAATTCACCAAACAAGGCAGTATCACGTTTGGTTATACTTTATCAGATAAAAAGCTCCGCTTTTATGTAAAAGATACAGGATGTGGTATTCCCAATGATAAACAAAGTACTGTTTTTGATCGATTTATTAAGCTGAACTCATTTGCTCAGGGAACAGGATTGGGGTTATCTATCTGTGCTTCTATTGTGAATAAATTAGGTGGTGAGATTGGTGTAGTATCTGAAGAAGGGACAGGTTCTACTTTCTGGTTTACTATTCCCTATCAGCCGGTTGAACACAATGAGAAAGAAAGTCCAAATGAACCCGCAAGAAAGTCGACTCTGAAACATCATGAAGATAAGGCCGTTCTGCTTGTAGCTGAAGACGACGATAGTAATTATAAACTCATTGAAGCTATTCTTGGTAACGAGTACAAGCTGATACATGCTTGGAATGGCGAAGAAGCCGTTCGGTTATATAAAGATCATCAGCCCGATTTTGTTTTGACAGATATTAAAATGCCGGTAATGGATGGATATGAATTAACTGAGAAAATCAGAACCTTTTCAAAAATTGTCCCTATAATAGCTGTAACAGCCTATGCATCTGAAGAAGACAGAAGCAAGATAAATAAAAGTGGCTTTAATGGTTTCGTGGCCAAACCTATAAACGGTGCTTTGTTGAAAGAAAAAATAAGGACTTTACTTAAGATGGATTAAACAGAACTGAATTGTGATTTTTATTTTATACTAGGTGCTGCTCGTTTCTGTTTTTCAGTATCCTTAAAGGGCTTTTGCATATCTTACAGTAAAGCTATTCGCTCATTGTTGCATTATCAGTTCCGGAAATTTATTTTAAACTGCAATATATACATCAATGTTCTATTTTGATGTATTTTCTGATAAGCAAAGCTAAGATGTAACAGTAGCCTCTATCTTTAAAGATCTTTTCATTCCAGATTTTATGGTCAAATGATGGGCAACAAATAAACTTATTTATCTTAAAACAGACATTATCTTATAAAATAGCTGAAGATGAAGTCTATGAACTATTATTTATTCCATTTGTTTATTATATAGTATATTAGATGACTGCACAAAGATGGTTCGATATGCTTCCCCGGCAAGACATTATCTGAATTCTCTACTCACAAAATAATCTTGCAAAAAATAGCTAATTGACAAATTGTATATTATTAATCAAATGTGATAAAAATGATAATTGATACATTGACCACAAATAAATTGAAGTTATGAAAATCAGGTTTAGTTACATCATTTCGGTTCTTTATATGGCTATTATGATTGTACTTCCCATGGAGAACACATTGGCTCAGGGAAGAGGAGGTGGAGGAAGAAGTGGCAGAGGAGGACATGCTATGTCAGGAGTAAGAATTTCCGGTAGTAATGTCAGAGGGCCACGGTTTGGTTCAATGAGGGCCAAAGTTCCACGCGGTGCAAAACAAATTACTTTTCATGGCAATATTTATCATTGGCGTAATGGTGCATATTATCATCCTCGCGGAAAGAAATTTGTGATAGTAAGACCACCTCTTGGATTGAGGATTGGTGTTTTACCTCTCGATTACTTTATGTTGACTTTGGGTTCCATTCCTTATTATTATTATTACGGTACTTTTTATACTCCAGTGAGTAGTGGTGAATATGAGGTGGTTGATCCTCCTGTGGGAGCGTGGGTGAGAGAATTACCTAATGATTATGAGGTAGTTACTATTGATGATAAAACTTATTATAAAGTAGACGACACTTATTACAGAGCTGTTGTTGACACTAAAAATAATATAATGTATGAGGTGGTGGGTAAATCGGTTAAATAAGATTCACTCTAATTTTTCAGATATTTGTTGTATTATTGTCATTAACAATTAAAAAGACCATTGTATGAAAACATTTCTAGTATTTTCAATGGCAGCATTTTTTTCTTTAACTGCGATACATATTCAAGCTCAGGAAGAACAAAAAAAAGAAGCAATTAAACAAGCAATCAAAGAAACAAAGAAAGAGTTGAAAGCCCGCAAAATGGAGCTTAAAAAACTAGAAAAGGGTGTTGTGAGTAATCGGACTAAAGACCAATTTATTGTAGATTTTGGTAATATACCAGATGTACAATGGAAAAGATTTGATTATTTTGACGAAGCTGCATTTACTAAAGATGGGCTGAAAATAAATGCATATTACGATCAAAATGCTATGCTAATTGGAACAGGATCATTTAAAAGATTTGAAGATTTACCAGCTAATGCTCAGAAAGAAATTAAATCAAAGTATAAAGATTATATTGTTAAATCTGTTTTCTTTTTTGAGGACAATGAAGCGAACGATACTAGTATAATATTTTACGGAACTCAGTTTTCTGATTGGGATAATTATTTTGTCGAGTTACTTAAGGGGAATGAAAGAATTGTTATTCAAGTTAATCTTGAAGGGGATGTATTCTTTTTTAAGAAACTCTGAGAAAGTGCATTCGTATTAATAAAAAGACTAAAAGGCTGTTCCAAAAAACATTTTTTTTGTAGTTGAAGTAATGCTAAAATTGAAATTACATGAAGAAGATATTTTTAACCACAATGTTTATTGTATCCATGTTGCTATGTGCAAATGGGATACACGCACAGATCGAGCAAACTGAGCTAAACCAGGTTGAACTGCACAAACAGTATTTAGGTACCTGGAAATCTGAATATAAGGATACAACTGTAGTGTTTGTATTTACCCCTTATGGAAAGGGTTCCCTGCAATCAAACTGTGAAGTTTCTACCAAAAATAAGACCATTTTTCAGTGCAGACAGGTATGGGCTTATGATCAGAATTGTAATAAAATGCTGGGTATACAATTTGAAAAAAACACCTCAAACATAACTACTTATTTATGCTGGTTTATATCCAAAAAAGAGAATGAAACGGTGCAAATTATAATTCGCGATCCCGAGCATATTGAAAAGGCCAAAGAGCAATGGACAGAAGTTTTTAAATCACGTGATTTGTTTATACAAAGTCACATGATAAATAATAAAACAGTATCAGTACGTACTTTTATGCGTGTTAGATAGTGACTGATTAAAGATTAACTTAAACAAAAAGAAATCCAGTGTAGTTGGAAACTACACTGGATTTCTTTTTGTTTATAAATGCTATTTGTTTTCTGTTTTAATAGGAACAATATAAAGTGGAATTGTAGTTTTTTTTAATACAGCTCTTGCATCATTTCCCACAAAGAGATTATCGAGCCAGTTTCGGCTATGAGTCCCTAAAACTATGATGTCAGCCTCTGTTTCTTTTGCAGTTTCCAGAATTGTGGTGGCTATCTGACCATCCTTAATTATTGTGTCAATAGATTCGTCGCCAAGACGCTTCTTTGTCTCATTTAAAAAATTCTGCAATGATACTTTAAAGTTTGCGATATGTTGAATTTGAAATTCATAAACAGCAGGACTTTCAATATAATAATTGGGCTGTTCATATAATACATGTAGCAATGTAATCTCTGCATTCATTGCTTTTGCCATTGCAAAACCAGCTTCAGCAACCACTTCTGCACTTTTGTCATAATCAATGGCTATCAATACTTTTTTCTTTTTGCTTGTTTCCATCCTGTTGTTTTTTTAATTATTGTTTAAAGTTTAATACACATCTCCTTGAAATAGAACAAATCAGCACTAAAAAGGTTGACTTCAAACTATTTAGCCTGTATTATAGTTTTTTTTACTCATCTCTGATAAAATATAAATATTTAAAGTAATGTAATTTTAACATAAATGAAATTATAAGATAAAAATAAAATACTATATTTGTATCAATGGGTCTCTTAATAAAGCTATTTATATGAGGCGGTTGAAGATAAATTCCTGAAATCCAAGAATAAACGCTATATTGAATCTTTTTCTAAACATTTTTTTTTGAAGTTTGTTCTTAAAAAGAATTACCAATTAAACTATACCTTTAAAAATTTATCTTATGTCTGAAGTCTTGAAATCTACAAAGAGAAAATACAAATGGGAAATAGAACTCCCTAAAATTAATCCGGAACTTTGCATTGGTTGTGGGGAATGTAAGGCTATCTGTCCAATGGAGGCTTTAATTATTACTAGTGAAATCATATTTATTGATGAGAATAAATGTGGAAAATGCCGATTGTGTGCAGCTGTATGTCCTGTAGAAGCTATTAATTAAACTTGATTCTCTATGGTGGCATTTTTTGAATAAAGTCCGGAGAATTATGTGCTATTCCCCGGACCTTGATAATAAAGGGAATGTAATTCCCTAACCATGTTAAGTGTATAAGTAATTAATGAGAGGTTGCTAAAATAAGGAGAGCAGCAGCTCCAAGAATTACGCCAACTATCTTTGAATCATTGTTCTTATGGCAATATTTGCGTTCGTTGTATTTGTGGTCTCTGTCGTTTTCTCTGTTTTCATCTTCCCGGTTCCACTCTTCTCTGTCACGGTTGTTGCGATAGTTGTTATCTCTGGAATCTTCGTATCTTCTATTGTCGTCGTTACGGTTGTCGCGATTCCTGTAATATTCATAGTCATCTAACCGTATTTCGTGACGGTTGTTGTTGTTATATCCACCCTTGTTTGAAGCCATGCTAACCGAACTCATTGATACCATCATGATGGCAGCTAATGTAAATATTATCTTTTTCATAACAATAAGTTTTTAATTGTTAATGTTCTTTGTTCCTTTGTTATGCAACAAAAGTAGGATGAGATTATTCCCTTGGATAGTGATATTCCCCATTCTTTGATAGGAATTTCCCTAAATGGATAGATTGTGTTTGGAAAATCTGATTTTTTTATCTCTATAGATATCTGTTATTGTTCATATATGAACAGTTTATGTTCGTTAATGAATAAGGACCGCTTTGTTAGTGTGCTGATTATGAGTGATATAAAATAGTGGCACAAATCTTGCAACCTTTTTAATAAATATTCCGTCTAACATGATGGAAGATAATGAAACCGGTAATATTACAAAAAGTCTTTATCGCTAAAATGTTTATTAAATAAAAAAAATAAAAAACTTTCAAGATCATGAAAAAGATTGCATTAAGTATTAGTACATTAGTAATAAGTATTACTCTTGTTTTATTGTTTGTTTGTGGTTCTGCAGTTAATGCCCAGAAATCTAAAAGTTTTGTCTATGATAAAAGCAAAGATATAGTGTTTTTATATGACTCAACTTTATGCACGCTTACTCCTCATCGGAAATACGAACTTTCTTATAATGAGAATGGTCAATTAATAAGAAAGATGGCTTACAGGTGGGATACTTCTAAAAACGAATGGACTCCTTATTATTCATATACTATAGTTCATATAGGGGAAAGTCAGATTCAGGAATTTGGGCGGTGGAATAAAAAAAAGAATGATTTTTCTCTTAATAAACAAAAATCTATTTATCACAAAGATGCGGGATCTGATGTTTCAAATTATATAGCTTTTAAATGGTGTGAGAGGCGTGGCAAATGGGAAGTTGAAGATGGTGGCCTATTTGATGCAGAGATTGCACTTCTGGCTGATAATTCTACTAAATAAAATAAATGGCGCTGAAAAGGTTTATTCACAAATATCAGAAAAACAACTAATTAGAATAGAATAGCGGTTTTGTAGATGATAATGGTGCATAATATAAGCAGCAGACTGTTATTTCTATGGAAATGGTGGTTTGCTGCTTATATTGTTTTAAGTTTTAGTTAATGTGGAGATTTATTGTGCTATATAAGTTTTAAAGGCCTCCAGTTTATCGTTCAGTATTAATTCTTCCGGAAATTCAACCGCGGCCAGCATTGGATAAATCAGTTCGTAATTGGCAATGGCGAACGAGATATGTGCATCGCTGCCCAAAATTACAGGTTGACTGTGTTTTTTGCAAAGTTGCAGAATTTTCCTGAAATTCTCTGGAGCAGATGCTTTCTCGCGGTAGGGCTCTAAGGAGCTGTTATTTATTTCAAGTAATGTGTGGTGTTCTTTGGCTGCCAGCACTATCGGTTTATAATTTAGCTCTGCTGTCCCGTCGCCGGGATGTGTTATGATTTTCACATAAGGATTCCTTATAGCTCCTATTACTGCCGATGTGTTCTGTTCTATCGTCCCTGGAGTGTAGCAAAGTGAATGTAGTCCTGCGATACAGATGTCCATCCGTTTCCAGTAATCCTCATCCAGATCTACGTGTCCCTCATAATCCAGGATGTTTAGTTCCGCACCTAGCATCAGCTCTACGCCATACATCTGGCGTGGAATAGTCCAGAGATTCCGAAAATAAATAGGATCGCAGGTTCCTGGTATATTGGGCCCATGTTCTGTAATGCCTAATAATTGGATACCTTTACTTGCTGCTGTTTGTGCCATTTCCTGCAAACTGCTGAATGCGTGCCCACTGACTATGGTGTGTGTATGTATATCTAAAACTATATTCATAATGCTTACTCTACTGTAATTGGGTGCAAAATTAGCAAATCCTCTTCGAAAATTAGCAAATCTTTATGTTTCTTTGATTCTGGGAATAGATATTTTGTTCGTTTTTAAAAATTGATAGCTATTGAGAATAACCAATTAGTATTCTTTGATTGATGTAATATACCTTAATATATAGGTGAATCTTCTCTGAATTTGATTCAAATGTGGTTAACTGGCACTTTTTTACTATTATGGTGTGATGTTTCATTTCTATTTCAAAAGCGTTAAATGTGTGTTATGATAGTATAAAAGCGTAAATGTATATAAAATGATATAAAACATAGCTCTATATTAGATTATGTATGTTTATATATCTAATTAAGTGTCTATATGATACCTATTGTAGAGCTTAATGATAGCTGATTACTAGTTTTTAAATGTTAAAAAAGATTCAATGCAATAAAAATAGTATGTTTTTAAACATTTTACTCTAAAATATTTGCATGTTATAAAACATATTTCTATCTTTGCAGTGTCGAAAGATAAAAAGAAAAGCAGATAATACCATGAACACACAAACAAGTTAGGGTATTGTCTGCTTTTTATTTATCAATTGTTTAATTAAAATTTTAAGTTATGAAAAAGTTGTTAGTTTTAGTGTTAGCTGTATTCGGATTTGGAACAGCTTCGTTTGCGCAAAGTCAAAGTAGTTTTATCTACAAGTTGAATGATGAAAAGACCTTTGATAAGTTATCTTCTTTCTTACATGTGGATTTAGAACAAAGAGAAGGTTTGCAGTTTGTATTTACTGAGGCCGAAAAAAGATTAGAAAAAGAAGCTGCTGAAGGTGCTACAATGGGTGAGGCTATCAACAAAGCCATTTATTTCAACTTAGCTAATGCTAAAGTAATATTGTCGAAAGATCAGTATCGTAAATTTGCATGCCTTATTAACCTGTCTATAATTAATGAAAATGAAAGAGAATTGTTCGCAGAAAAATAAGATATGCCGTTGTATATCTAGCTCAATATCGAAAAGAAGAAGTTTATAAAATTAAACCTCTTCTTTTTTTTTAGACCTACCCTTTGTTCCTTTGTTACAGATTCCTTCTCTCTTGTTATCTATCCTTATTATTTGTTATAACTTCCCTATTTTATTTATAAATCTTCCTGAATTAAAAAGAATATCGAATAGAATCCATATTTTTGCTGTGAACTGAATCAATAGAATCAGTAAATATTTAATAGAAATAATAATAGCATTAGTATGAAAAAGATTGTAGTTTTATTCGTATCTGTATTCCTCCTTTCTATGGGAACAACATCAAACGCGCAAACTGCTGATAAAAGCGCAAGTACAACAGCAGTGAAAAGAAGAGCTTGTTTTGCTGATGAAAATAAAGATGGTGTTTGTGATAAATGTCAGAAGAACACTTGTGTAAGAGCTCAAAAATATAAAAGTGGTAACACAGAAGCTGGTTGCGACGGTAGCGGTTATTCAAAAAAGAAAGCACCTGCTGCTGCAAAAGCTGTTAAGAAGTAATCGGTAAGATACTGCTGAAAGATAATCCTGTGGTAAACGAAGTACAGCTTACCGCAGGACTTTTATTTTAATTCAATTCGATTATCATTGCTGTTTTCCCCTGAACTTCTATCTTATCAGTGAAATTGAATGTTTTTCCCGAGATGATTTCTGTACCTGGATGATGGCCGTTCAGGCATTCTGCAAAACGGCTGGTTTGCAATTCCTGCTTATTGGCATTATTATTGAGTATTACCATTACCGCTTTATTCTGCTTGATTCGGAAATAAACATAGGTACCATTTTCCGGCGCAAAATGTTTCATTGTTCCGTACTTAACCGCTTCATTGGTTTTGCGCCAGTTCTGTATGCGTTTCATATAGTTCAGAGCGTCAATCTGATCGTCTGTTAGTCCTTCTCCGGTAAAGGCATTCACTTTATCTTCGGCCCATCCGCCAAGGAAATCTTTACGCATTACTCCGTCGCCAGTTCCTTTTTCGCCGGTCATCAAAAACTCAGTTCCTGCGTACATTTGAGGGATACCGCGAGTAGTGAGGAATAAAGCCATAGCCAGTTTATAGTTTGCAAGGTTTTCCTTTATTGCGGTGTAGAATCGTGAGGTGTCATGGTTATCGGGGAAAATCATAACGTTCATAGGATTGGCAATTAAGAAGTCCTGACTGAACAAATCATACAAGCGATTCATACCCGAGTCTCCCCAACCATCGCTTTCTGTTAGGGCCACAGGTATGGCGCTGAACAAAGGAAAGTCCATGATAGTAGGCAGATTGGAATTGTACTTATCAAGATTAGGGGCGTTTTTCTGCCAATACGAGATCATAGATGTTTGACCTAGCCACACTTCGCCAACGATATTTAAATTGGGATATTCATTGAGTATTTGTTTACTCCATTCACTGATGAATTTCTTGTCGGGATATTGATGTGTATCACTTCGTACTCCGCTTAACCCTGCATACTCAATCCACCAGATTGTATTCTGAATAAGATAATTAGCCATAAATGGATTTTGTTGGTTCAAATCAGGCATTGAATCAGCGAACCATCCGTCGGACATTGCTTTTGCATCTACTTCTGCTTTGTGAGGATCAAAGTTTGTGGTGCCATGGAAGTTGCATATTTTTATATTTGGATAGTTATTTATCCAGTCGTTTGATGGCAGGTCTTTAAAAATCCACCAGTTTTTACCACTATGATTTACAACGGCATCAATAATCAGCTTGATATTCTTTTTCTTGCATTCGTCGGACAATTTACGATAGAGCTCATTGCTTCCAAAACGCGGGTCAATTTTATAAAAATCCGTTGTGGCATATCCGTGATAGGAGGTTGAAGGCATATTGTTTTCCACGACCGGTGTAAGCCATAAAGCTGTATAACCCATGGAAGCAATATAATCGAGGTGATTAATAATTCCCTGAATGTCTCCTCCATGACGTGCATCCGGATTTTTACGGTCTGTGCCGTCAGGGTAATCTTTAACAAAATCATTTGTGGTATCACCATTAGAGAAACGATCGGGCAGAATCTCATAGATAACATCTCCGCTATCAAAACCTTTACGACTGGCGGAAGCATGTTCGCGGTTTTTAAGTTCATATTGGTAAGTGGCAGATGTTTTGCCATTTCTCTGGAACAGAATGTTGAACTTACCAGCTTTAGCTAGTTTGGAATCAATAATTAGGTCAATAAACAAGTAATTTGGATTCGAGACCTTGTTAACCTTCAGAACTTTGACCCCCCGATATTTTATTGTAACCTGATTCTGGGCTATATCCTTGCCATAGACCAACAGTTGCAACTTTGGATTTTTCATCCCTATCCACCAACAGGTGGGTTCAACTTTCTCTATCTGAGCATGAAGGCTCATTGTGATAAAGAGGAATAAGAGAATAAATAGTTTTTTCATTGTAATAATTTAAATAGATTTTATAATTAGATAATTTTGTTTGTATGAGACTTTATAGCAAATCTCATACAGACAATGACAATAGGCAAGTTGAAAAACATGTTTTCGCATAGTTAACAGATAAAGGATATAATTTCAGAATTCGGATCAAATGAAATCAATCGTTTTTACATATAAAAATTATTTATGTAAACGCCCGGATTTTTATGCAAACGCATTAAATAATGTGTTGTGAATAAAATAAATAAGAACTATTTTTGTTTAGTGTTTAAACGTAATTGATTGATGCATATAGCTGGATTAAATGCATCATAAACTAATATAAAGAATGCCTTTAATGTATAACCTTCAAAATAACCGGAAACAAGTATTCTTCCATGCTGTATATTGGGTGAGCATTGTTTTGTTTTTTACCTTCTCGTGGGGAACGCGCTATAATAACTACTGGGTCTGTTTTTATAATGAAGTGGTGTTTTTACCAATCAGAATGGGAGTTGTATACTTTGGATTATATTATGTTATTCCAGAGTTGCTGCTTAAAAGAAAATACTTCCGCTTTGCTGTGGCATTTGTAGCGATGATGATGGTGGGCAGTATAATGCAGCGAGCATTAGTCTATTACTCTTCCATTCCTTTACTTGGATTCCGAAATCCGGATATCTCATTCTTTGATACAACTGAACTTTTACATTATGTAATCAGTATAAATGCTGTGATGATTATTCCTTTTGCTGTAAAACTTTACAGCTATTCGCTTGAAAAGGAGAACCGTATCCTTTCTTTATCGCACGAAAAGTCTCAGGCTGAATTACAGTTCTTACGTAGCCAGATTCAGCCACATTTCTTTTTTAATGTGCTGAATGATCTTTATGCAATGGCCTTAAAGCATTCGGAAAAGACGCCGGAGATGATAATGAAACTGTCCGACCTGATGCGTTATGTGCTTCATGAATCAACAGCTGAGAGTGTTCCGGTAGAGAAAGAGCTGAATTATATCCGCAATTATATTGATCTTGAGAAACTCAGATACGGTAGCCGCTTTTCTGTTGATTTACAAGTGAAAGGGGAGACTAAGAACTGTCAGATTGCACCGCTGTTATTGTTCCCTTTTGTGGAGAATGCTTTCAAACATTCAACGACCAATGAAACAAATGGTGCCTGGATTTCTATTGAGCTGACGGTAAATGCAGACGAGGTGTGTTTACTGGTTTCTAATTCTTTTGATCCGGATGCGAAAAGAGAAAGTAATATGTCGTCGGGCATCGGAATTAAGAATGTACGTGATCGTCTGGACATTTTATATCCCGGAAGATATGTGTTTGACACAAAGGTTATTGATCAAAGTTATGTTAGTTCCTTAAAAATTCAATTGTCATAATGAGTCCTATACGTTGTTTATTAGTTGATGATGAAGAGCTGGCGCTCGATGTTCTTGAAATATACATCGATCGTCTGGAAGGTTTCGAGGTAGCAGGACGCTGTACTGATACTTTTGAAGCGAACTATTTTTTGCAGGAGAATAACGTTGATTTAGTTTTTCTGGATATTCAGATGCCGAAGATTAATGGTATGGAGTGGATAAAAAGTCAGAAAAATCCTCCAAAGGTAATTTTCTGTACTGCATTTGATCGTTTTGCAGTAGAAAGCTATGAAGTAAATGCTGTTGATTATCTCCTGAAACCTATTTCATTTGAACGATTTGAAAAGGCGGTTCTTAAAGCTGCAGAAATAATCAACCTTGAACGGGATAAGATAGCTTCCGATAAAGATGAGTTTATCACAGTCCGCTCTGAGCGTAAACTTTATAAGATTGCTGTTGATGAGATTATATATATCCACAGCCTTAGCAACTATTATAAAATTGTAACTCCCGACAAGAGAATTGTTGTTTATGGTAGTCTTTCTGCTTTGGAGAATAAACTGCCTTCTTCGCAGTTTATTCGTATACATCGTTCTTATCTGGTGGCAATGAAACGAATAGAAGCTGTATCAAATACCTCGGTTCTTATTTCAGGAAAGGAATTGCCTGTTGGGAGAAAGTATAAGAGTAGCATTGAGACTCTCTATCCTCAAAAGAACGATTGACTGGATTCTAATCAATATTGACCTCTGCTACCGTAACAACTTTGATTTTATATTTTGTTTTCTGCTTTTTCCATTGGTAAATTGGGGATTGATGTTTGTTGCAAAGATACTTAAAACAATTCAATGGAAGATGAAATAGAATCCATTGGAGAATAAAATAAAACCATTCTCCAATGGATTTATTTTATTCTCCAATGGATTGGTAATGATTGCCCAATAAATAAATGAATAAAAAACAGGCGATAACAGATAAACTCCGTCACCGCCTGTTCAACAAATCAAACTAGGTATTATTTATTTCTTTGACTCTTATCGGGGAATGCCGGAATTGCCGGAATCTCCTGCTTTTCCGTTTTCAGCTTATCCAATGCAACCTCAATTGCTTTGCTCAACTGCTGATCTTCTCCCATATATTCCTTATACGGATCGTTTTCAATTTCAATATTTGGCTCTACGCCTCGACCTTCAATGATAAATCCACTGCCGTCGGCAGCATAAGGAGCATAAGACGGAGTTACAATGGAACCGCCATCCACAACGGGAACTGTGCCACTGTAACCAACTACACCTCCCCAGGTGCGCTTACCAATCACTGTTCCCAGCTTGTTGTATTTAAAACGGTAGGGGAATAGGTCGCCGTCAGAAGCTGAATATTCATTTATTAGTAATACTTTGGGGCCCATAAATGTACCAACCGGATTTACGGAGCCTTCTTTTTGTCCGGCATGCATGGTGAAGAAAGTTGGAACGCGCATCAGTCTCTCAATAATCATTGGCGATACGTTACCACCACCATTGCCACGATCGTCAATAATAAGTGCTTTTTTCATCAGTTGCGGATAGTAGTGTTTCACAAACTCATTTAGTCCGTCAACTCCCATATCAGGAATATGGATGTAGCCCACTTCTCCGTTGGTTGCTTCATTCACCTTGCGGGTGTTCTCTTGTATCCAGTTATAATAATTCAGTTTTGCTACATCAGCCAGCGGAGTTACCAGAACGGTGCGGGCTCCCTTTTCAGAAGGAATGGCGTTTACAGTAAGTTCTGTAGTTTTTCCGGCTAATCCAATCAGTAGTTCCTGAGGGTCCTTAACATCTTTCAGTGAATGTTCGTTGATAGCAATAATGTAATCGCCCTTCTTCACGTTAACTCCCGGCATGGTGAGCGGAGAGCGGGTTGATTTATCCCAGTTGGCTCCTGCAGTAATGGATTCAACCTTGAAGTAACCAGATGCATCTTTGGTGAAGTTAGCTCCCAGCAGACCCATTTGAATACGGGTAGGAGTGGGGTGCTCGCCATTTTGTGAATATGAGTGACCAATGCTTAGTTCGCCAATCATCTCACCAATGATATAGGTGAGGTCGGTACGGTGATTCACATAAGGAATCAGAGCTTTGTATTTCTCATAAACCTTGTTCCAATCCACACCGTGCATATTGGGTGCATAGAAGAAATCGCGCATCTGTCTCCAGCTTTCGTTGTAGATCTGCATCCATTCCTGATGATAATCTATCAGTTTCCTTATGTCTCCCAGATTGATAGGCTCGTTGATGTTTACGGCTGCTGTTGGAACATCAATAACCTGCATTTTCTGCTCTTTTATGGCTAGTGCTTTTTTATATCCATTACCAAAAACAATGTTAGCACCTAAATCAGTCTCGGCTTTTTTCTCAAGATCGTAAACAAAAGTACTTCCTCCACGGTTATAATATACCTTTTGTCCTACCATGTGAAGGTTACGGTAATAGCCTGCCTGAATAGGTAATTCAATGGCATCCTGGAAACTGTAACTTATAATGTCAGCATTCTTTTCAGATCCTTTTTTCTCTTTATCCACTTTCTTAGGAGTTTCCTCTTTGGGTGGAGCTGTCTGGCCAATCATGTCATTCACAGGTGTAAAAGGAATCTTGGCATCCGACTTTATTGGGAGAATGTAGACCTTACACATGTTGTTATACACGTGGTTCCATTCCGTTTCGCTATAAGTGGGATTGAATGTACGTGCCGACTGGAATACAAGATATTTACCATCCGAACTAAAGTTAGGCGTACCGGAATTGTACCATCCGTCAGTAATGACGTGTTTCTCACCATCTGTCACATCGTAAACAATAACGTTGTTCATCGCCTTTTCCGGACGGGCATAAGTAATGAAGCGACTGTCGGGCGACCAATTAAATTCATCAATGAGTCCCACTCTCGATTCTTCCACTAAAGTAGTTTTTCCTGTAGTTCGATCGGTAATGTTGAGTGTATTTCTTTTATCACTCCAAAGAATCTTCTGCGAATTAGGCGACCATGAATAGTCTATGATGTAGGTCTTTATATCTTTGGTCACAATTTTCTCTTCACCGGTAGCTGCATTGCGCACGTATATGCGGAATTCACCATCTTTATCAGATACGTATGAAAGCTGTTTGCCATCGGGAGACCAAAGTGCATTCTGATCATTTGCATCCGATGAGTTAGTGAGATTATATGTGATCCCTTCTTTTCCTGGCAGAGAAAAGACATCTCCACGAGCTGTAAGAAGTACCCGTTCGCCATTAGGCGCTACACTGTAAGAAGAAATCTGAGCACTAACATCCTTCCATTCCGGACGAGAATATTCGTGATCGTTATTAATCTCGACTGTAACTTTGCTTGCAGTTTTACTTTTTGTATCGAAACGGTAGATATAACCGCCATATTCGTATACAATCTGATCACCGCCGATGCTTGGGAACTTAATATCATAGTCCTTGTAAAAGGTAAGCTGTTTGGTTTGCTGAGTGGAAAGCTGATAAACGTAAAGGTTCATCACGTCATCGCGGTCGGAAAGGAAATAAATCTCATCTCCATTCTGGTTCCACATAGGGAAAACGTCCTGTCTTACATGGTTAGTGATCTTCTTTGATTCTTTGGTCTTAAAATCGAAGATGCGTATATCATCGGCCATTCCTCCCTGATACCTTTTCCAAGTACGGAATTCGCGGAACACATAGTTGTAGGCCAATTGTTTTCCATCCGGTGAATAAGTTGAGAATCCTCCGTTCTTCAAAGGAATTTCTGTAGGAACGCCTCCGTCAATGGGAACAGTGAGCAATTGACCGGTAAAGTCATTGAACGTATTCTGACGGGTACGGAACAAAACACTCTTTCCATCGCGTGTCCAGTCCATCACAATGTTATTGGGCCCCATTCGGTCGCCAAGATCATCACGACCTAAAGTTGCCGTGTATGTGAGTCGCCTAGGCTCTCCACCTTCCGCAGGCATTACAAACACTTCCGTATTTCCATCATATTGTCCGGTAAAAGCAATATGTTTACCGTCCGGTGAGAAATGTGGGAACATCTCATAACCGATGTTCGAAGTTAATTTACGCGCTGTTCCTCCCTGTTTGTTCACGGAATAAAGATCTCCTGCATAGGAGAAAACTATATTATCACCATGAATGTTGGGAAATCGCAGCAGTCTGCTTTCGTCTGCGCTAACAGTCAATATAGCCGAAAGAGCAAGTACGCCTAGAAAGAATCTTTTAATCATAACTCTATATTAATAATGATTGTAATATAAATAAATGCCATAATACAAACGTACATAAAAAAGAAATGAATATACTAAATCTGTAAGTAAATATTTTCTTTCTTTTATTATCTGACAATATTTATATTATTTGAAGAATAAAACACTATTTTTGCACTGTTTTTGGAATAAAAAGAATCAAAATGCAATCAATTATTCGTTTGGAAGGGGGAGTTGCCCGTAATGAAGCGTATCGTTTTACTCACCCTTTGACTATGAATCTGGAAGCTGGGGAACACTTGGCAATCGTTGGTCCCAACGCAAGTGGGAAGAGTTTACTGGTAGATACTTTGTTGGGTAAATATCCATTGAAAGAGGGTACTCTGGAATACGATTTCTCTCCATCCGTTACAAATACAGCTTATGATAATATAAAATACATTGCTTTCCGTGATACGTACGGTGCTGCCGATGCCAATTACTATTACCAGCAAAGGTGGAATGCGCACGATCAGGATGATGCTCTGGTGGTAAAAGATGGTTTAGGAGAAGTCTCCGATACTCAGCTGCGTGATGAGCTTTTTGAACTCTTTGCCATTGAACCAATGTTGGATAAGAAACTGATTCTTCTTTCCAGTGGAGAACTTCGTAAATTTCAGTTAACGAAAACATTGCTAACTAATCCACGTGTTCTGGTGATGGACAATCCGTTTATCGGATTGGATGCCAAGACTCGTGATTTATTACATGATGTGTTGCAAAGACTCACTTCAAAATCTTCGCTTCAAATTATTCTTGTACTCTCTATGTTCGATGATATTCCCGATTTTATTACTCATGTATTGTCAATTAAAAATCGCACTTGTGGAAAGAAGGTTACTCGTGAAGAGTATTTTAATGAGTATAAACCCAGCACAACTCCTGTACTGTCTGAGGAAAAGAAGCAAGGCATTGTTGATCTGGGATACGGTGATAATCTTTTCGATTCGGAAGAGGTGGTTAAACTTAATAAAGTATCTATCCGCTATGGTGACCGTACCATTCTGAAAGAACTGGATTGGAGCATTCTTCGCGGACAAAAGTGGGCTCTATCTGGTGAGAATGGAGCGGGAAAGTCTACCTTGCTTAGTTTGGTCTGTGCAGATAATCCGCAGTCCTATGCTTGTGATATCAGTCTTTTCGGTAGGAAACGCGGGTCGGGTGAAAGTATCTGGGAGATAAAGAAGCATATTGGCTACGTCTCTCCTGAGATGCACCGTGCTTATCTTAAAAATCTGCCGACGATAGATATTGTTGCTTCCGGATTGCACGATTCAATTGGACTTTATAAGAAACCACGACCCGAGCAGATGTCAATCTGTGAATGGTGGATGGATGTATTTGGTATTCTTGATCTGAAAGATCGTCCGTTTCTGCAAATATCATCCGGTGAACAACGTTTAGTTCTTCTGGCCCGCGCTTTTGTGAAGGATCCGGAACTTCTTATTCTGGATGAACCACTTCACGGTCTGGACACTTTTAATCGTAGAAGGGTAAAGGCCATTGTTGAGGCTTTTAGTGAAAGGAAAGATAAAACAATTATATATGTAACTCACTATGAAAATGAGTTGCCGAAAACAATTGACCAACGAATTACACTTATTAGAAATAAGTAGGTAAAGCTTTTATTGTACAAATAAAAAAAGAGAGTCTGTTTGTTATTGAAACATGCAGACTCTTTTTTTTATAAAGGTTATAAAATAGCTTCTTATTACATAATATTTACTCTTTGCAAAAGATCTTTTGCCCAGGTTATTTCATTGGAAGCCCATGTAGCATCGTCAGTGTTATGAGTCTGTTTCTGGAAACCGGTAAGGTGATCAATGTATTCCTGAAGAGCAGAGGCTGCTTTTGCCTGTTTTTTTAATCGAAGCAGAGCCAGAATCTCTTGTTTATCTGTATTCAGATTTGGAGTTCCTGACATTGATTTGGCTTGCTGGATAAGTGAAAGACTCTCCTGATTTTTTTCTTCTGTGTTATACATTCCCATATTAGCTTTTGCAAGAATTACAAGATCTCCGTCAGTGGCCACTTTCTGGTCTACATTCTTCTGAACAAGAGCAGCAGCTTCAGCATAATGCTTGCCATCAATCTGAATAATTGCATTAAATGTATTCACACCTGAAATAGCTTTTTGGTAGGAGTGGTTTGAAAATTCGTGATATTCTCCCAAACGGTTAATGCGTTTGTCGAATTCAGCATAACTTCCATATTTTGATAGAGCATAATTCTCCTTATGATCTAGAAAATATTTCTTTATTTTGTTAAGAGCAGAAGGCAGTGCAGAAGGATCCATCTTTTTCATGCTTAAGAAATCCATAGCACAGCGGTCGGCAATCTTTTCCTGCGAACGGCTGTAGGTCATTCCCATTCGTTGGCTCATCTTGTCAACAATAGCTGCTGATACAAGTGCTACAGCAACGGTGGCCGTTCCCGGAACATAATATTGATTTTTGTCCATCAGATATTCTTCTCCAGCTTGCAAAACACCCGCTGCAACACTTCCCCAGAAGATTGCAGCTCTTTCACGGGATATCTGCTTATTTACGTTAATAACAGCATGGTCTAATACGTGGTGAGCTACTTCAGATGCAATGATTGCAGTTAATTCTTCTTCTGAATCCAAGACAGAGAGCAGACCAGTAGTAATAATCAGTGAACCGTCCGGCTGCATGTAACTATCCGGAGTCGGCGATTTTAGAATGTATACTTTTAAGGTTTCATCTCTTTTATCATTAAATTTCTGATAAATTACAGAAGTAAAGATAGAGTTTACATAATCTTCTATATATGGATCTTCATACAACAAGCGCTCTTTACTCATCTTTCTGATATAGTCAGTAGATTCTTCTTTTAAATCCCGTCGAAGATCATACTGATATCCTTTATCGATTAATCTTGTGTACAAGTCGTTCTGTAAGGCTTTGTATTCCCAGAAAGAATCATTATCATTCAGCTCTAAGTTGAGTATTTCCAACTGAGCGTAAGGTATTGCGATCTGTGCGTTGTTAATGACAATGCCAATACTGAATTCTCCGGGATTATCATCTTTTGAAAATTTTATAAAACGGCATAACTGAATGGGAGTTCCTGCCTTATACTCTTCATAATTTTCTTTAAGTGTACCATTTATACTGAATGGAAAACTTTTCAAGACTTTTTGAGAATAGGCATTGTATGCCAATAAACTGAGAATACATAGTGTGAGAAAAATCTTTTTCATATGCATATTAGTTAAGCTTATTTATTAGCTTTAAATATATGCTGTTTTTTTACAATTTAATCTGTTTGATGTTTTACTTTTAATATAATTTATACTATTGTATACTAAATAAAGACTCCTGAAATACTTACTATTTTGAACTTATCTCGTCGGTTTTAATTTATGACTTTTATCCACAATGGAAGTAAGTATCTACAACTTCTTTCATTTTCATAGGTTTGTTTTGTAACTCCTCGCGTAAGTTTACATCATTGTAAGCTTTAAGTTTGCGAATAACGCCGTCTATCATGCTTGGACTAAATACATTGTACTGTTCAAAGAATGCACGTTGCTGTTGCAGACGGTCGGCCGAAGCACTGCAACTATCGGGTAGTTGTTCCAGAGTTTTTAGCTGCTCCTGATTCTCTGACCGATGAATGTCTACATTAACATAAGTCCTCTTGGCAATGCCTAATGCGTCTTCTATTTCAAAGCCATGACGGCAGGCAACAGCCAGACTGGCAAGTAACTGATAAATATCCGCTGAACCATCCGGTGAACGCATTTCTACAGTCTGCTTTTGCGTGGTATCATAATTGCTGGGAGCTTCCAATGGATTGGCCAAGGCACACATATCTTTCTTTGCTGACCATCCCAACGGTACGCGAACAAGGACCGAACGATTGCGATCTCCCCAACAAATGTTGGTGGGTGCTTCCTGATGCGGAACTAATCGGAAATAAGAAGTAGGAGTAGTGTTTCCAAAAGCAGTAATAGAAGGAGCCAGACACATCATTCCGGCAATGGCTTTGCGTGCAGTGTCGGACAATGCACCGTTTTCCAACATCTGATTCTTGCCGTCTTTTGTTATGCGCATGTGAATATGCAAGCCCGAACCAGCTTTGCCCACAGTAATCTTTGGCGCAAAAGTAATGTTATATCTGTATTGATAAGCCAGATTACGGATCACCCATTTTGCAATCATTAGTTGGTCTGCAGCTTCTTTTGCCGGAGAAGGTAGAAATTCAATCTCGTTTTGCTCATAAATTAATCCATTCTGTGTAAAATTTCCTACCTCGGAGTGCCCGTATTTTATTTTTCCGTTGGCCTGGGCAATGTATTTCATGCACTGCGTACGGAATTGGTTAAACTTGTCATACGGTCCGGATTCATGATACCCGTGCTGATCTGTTGCTGGGAACAATCCATTGTCGGGTGCTATAATGTAATACTCCAGCTCTCCCATAGCTTCAAACTGCATACCTGTTACTTCGGTAAAAGCCCGGCAAGCCTTATGCAAAGTATATTCCGGCGAACTCTCAAGAGGTTCTCCATCTTTATTAAAAAAAGAGCAAAGCATGGTTAGTGTGGGTATTTCGGCAAACGGATCAACAAAGGCAGTTCGAAAACGGGGGATAGCATACAAGTCACTGCTCCCGGCTTCAATAAAGGTAAAAAGACTAGAACCATCCACGCGTTCGCCGCAGGTTAGTATAGCATTCAGATAGGCAGCGTCGTTGATGACAAAGTTCAAAGTCTTCAGTCGTCCATCACCGGCAGGATACATGAAATTAATCATGCGTATTTCATTTTCTTTGATAAAAGAGATGATGTCTGCTTTGGTAAACTCAGTGGGTAGTTTTTGCAGAAACTTTACCAATGCGTTGGAATTCATTTCTAGTTGGCTGTTCATATCTTCTGTTGATTATTTAAGGTTGATAATAATCAAAGATAGAAATAAATAATCAATTTGTCAATTTTATGGCGTTATATTTTAAGTTTACTTGTTTAGTCTGGCGTTATTGTTGTATTTTAATGTGTAATTGTTATCAAATTGAAAGTTTGGCAACAATAATCTTCTGGATTAACAAACTTGCCTTCTCTCTCGTAAGAAGGTTTTAAAAAATATCACTCCAGAATATAGCAAAACTCCCGTCTGTTTTTTTTAAAATCACTAGACTAATTTATATATCCTTGTACAAAAGAATGCATTCTTCTGTACAAAACAATTAATTCTTTTGTACAGAAGAAAGATTCGTTTTGTACAACATTACATAAGCATCATTCCTGAAAAATAAGAAATCACTCGGGAGAAGAAAGAAACCTCGTTGCATCTTTATGAAAGACTATAGTGGCAAGATTAGTTCAATAATAACGCTACATAAAATAAAAAAAGGTTCATCCGACAAATGCGTAGTTGCTATATAAAAATAAGCTGGTAAATCATTATATTGTAGAGTCCAATCAAACAATATTATGAATACCAGCTTTCTGTACCACGCCTTTGGCGTTTGTGAGCAAGAATGCTCCCGCGTACGCTACGAAGATAAGAGTATTATCTTTGAAGTCCAAACCCGTTCCGAAAAACTTCGTTGTCCTTGTTGTAAGAGTCGGCACTTTATTCGCTCCGGTAGTACTATTCGTCGTTTTCGCGGAGTACCCATAGGACATAAACCTGTATTTTTAGAAATGAAAGTTCAGCGTTTAGAATGCAAAGATTGTCATTGCATTCGTCAGGAGAATATTCATTTTATTACAGGCAAGCGTTCTTATACGAATCGCCTGGCTCGCCTTGTAGTTGAACTCTCCCGTTTAGGTACTATAAAGGATGTTGCTCATTTCCTTCATCTTTCCTGGGATACGGTAAAGGATATCCAGAAACGTTATCTACAGCGACATTATGGATGCCCTGACCTGAGCGAACTTGAATATATTGGCATTGATGAGTTCGCAGTTGCAAAAGGTCATGTCTACAAAACAATCGTAGTAAACCTTCTTACAGGACAAGTCGTATATATAGGCGATGGAAAAGGTGCTGATTCTCTGGATGTTTTTTGGAAGAAACTAAAGAAATCCGATGCTGTCATCAAGGCCGTTGCTACAGATCTATCTCCAACTTTTGTTTCAGCTGTCATGACGAATATACCTGAAGCAACTCTGGTATTTGATCACTTTCATGTAGTCAAACTCATGAATGATGCTTTGGATGAAATACGTAGAAGTGTTTACAGAGAGGAAAAGGATCTGAATAAACGAAAAGTGTTTAAAGGAACTAGATGGCTATTACTATGCAATGGCAAAGATATCTTTGATAACCAATTCAAGTCCAGACTTGACAATGCCTTGAAGCTGAATGAGCCCTTGATGAAAGCATACTATCTGAAAGAAAGTTTGAAAGAAATATGGACACAAGTAAATAAAGAGCAGGCTATCAAAGAATTGGACGCTTGGATAGAACAGGCATATCAAGCCAAAATCCCCAAACTTACAACCTTTGCAAATACACTAAAAGCTCATAAGTGGGGAATCTTAGCATGGTATGATTATCATATATCAACAGGAAAATTGGAAGGTATTAATAACAAAATCAAAACAATGAAAAGACAAGCATATGGATATAGAGATCAAAGGTTTTTTGAACTTAAAATTTTGGCAATGCATGAGAAGAACTACGCATTTGTCGGATGAACCTAAAAAAATCCCCAAAAAGCTACGCAGCCTCGCGTAATCGTTGTAAATAGCTGACAATAAACGAAATACAAGCGCGTAGCTTTTATATTGCCGCGTAGCTTTTTTTATAAAGCTACGCGGAGATATTTTGCTTATTACCAATGTGTTATGATCATTTTGCGTAGCTGCGTAGCTTTTACCTTGATTTTTTATCTTTAGAATTGCTAAAAAATCATTTATTAAATAGATGACGATTTTACATTCCTCCTAAAATTTAGGCTGATCCGTAATAACTGCTTAAAAGATACAGAATGATATAAAAATAGAGCCCAACCCTTGCCGAACAATCAGCAAAGCAAGTTCTGTTGTTTGATGTGAAAGAGTTGTTGAAGAAGTCGTAACTTTAGAGTATTTGCAGTATGGACGATAGCTCATTTTTACAATCGTATGATTTTGTTTGATTGATGTTTTGGTTATCTTCAGGTGATTAAATGATTTATATTTGAGATTAAGGCATGTAAGGATGTCAATCGTAAGCAAAATTTCCGTCCCTTATTCCGTCCCCGACTTTGAACTTGAAAGCCAATTCCGATTCCAAACGATTCTGTACTTCTCTATTTGCTCAGGCATTCCGCCTATTATGTCTATATTCTTTATACGTTTTGTGGTGTTAATAGACAATGTACAAATAAGAGAATGTCCTAACCCTTTTTTATGATATTGGCGAAGTCGCATATCCGAATCATATATGCAAATACGAATATATTTAACTGGCAAAAACTTATTTAAGCTAAATCTGCCAAAATCCTTTTTTGAAGATTTTATGACGCTTTTAACAATTTCTTGATACGTAGAATAGATAATAGGTTTAATATCTTCTATGTTTTGACTGTTTAGATATACTCTGGCATCATTTATACATAAATACAATTTTGGCTTTCTGTGAATATTGGTTTCCCTAATTGTAAATTTATGTAGCTTTTTACATTGCCATAATTTCCTGTTTTCCTTAAATAATAGTCTTATTGTAACGAATTTTATAATGAATCTAGGTAAATTCAGCTTAGGAATAAAGAATAGTAAATCGCCATCTAAGACCCCTTTGTAAGCATCTAAGGAGTTTTTAATCCTTCCCTTCTTTAGAACGTTTCCTAAGTAAGCACCCCAGCCAGTAAATTTGCTGAATTTAGATTGGAAGGTAATAAAATACCTATCATAGTCTGGTGCAAAGTATTCAGCAATAATAGCTGTCCTCAGAGCATAGTAATTAACACCTTCTAAATTTAATAACTTATTATAAGCAAATATGCTCAGTTGTTTCATGTCATTTATTGTAGAACTCTCTAAACAATCTAATACTTGCCATTGAGGAGTGTTTGCTTGAGCTTTCAATTCATTGATGAGATTTGACTTTGGAGATTTAAGACCATGATTACGACAATAATCATGATTGGTAATCATAAAACATTTTATTGCAAGAGCCATAGCATTACAACAATCTACTATGTTATCAAATAAAATAACCACTTCTTCACGATAAGTAGTGTATGGTTCTCCTTTTTTGTCTTTATAGGTTATTCCTGTTGCTGTATATATAAAATCACCATGAGCTATCCCATTTCTAATGGTGTTATTATAACAATCTTTAAGATATTCAAAGGACGTGGAATGCAACTCTTCTACACAATTGTACACGTCTAAACCATCAATGGATTTTTGTCTTTGTTTTCTCTGATATTTGGCAATAAGTAGAATGAAAGGATAGAAAGTACATTCTACTAACTGAAGATAGTTGTAATGTATATCGTTTTCTATAAATCGAATAACCTCTAACTCTTTAGAAATATTTATAACTTTGTCGTGAATAAGTAATTTGTTGATTTCATTTAATGTTTCAAAAGCAATATTCAGTTTGTGCGCCTCAGTATTAAAGAACTCGAACATCAAATTAGGCATATTTTTAGATAAAGAAACCAAAAAAGAATAATAATCTTCGTATGATTTTTGATTATAAAACTTCTGAGGAGTTTCTGTAAGATACTCTTTTAGAGATAAATACTTTATATTGCTAGATTCCTGTAAGATGGAAAATCGTTCGGCAATTAATTGACTCCAATACTGATGACTTTCTTTTGTAAATATGCAATCCTTCAAAACCATATTTTATTTCTTTGCTAACTTGATATTTGAGATAAAATTAGTCAATATAGCTAATAATGGGCACTATTTTCCAAAATAAATTTTACCTTTTGCTCGATGCCAACTACCTTAGCCCATGCGGAATGTGAATAGACGTGAGTTTGGAGAGAATAGAAAAACGCCCTTTTGGAGAGCAAGCAATGTTTTGCCGTTAATACATTGATGCCAAATGAAAATTCGCAATCTTTGTATTGTTTCTTTGAATGGACATATTTGTTAGAAGTGCCTTTGTCTATCGAAATCGTCAATTTAGATAGCATATACAAGTACAGCTAACTCTCCATATAGGGTGTCTCGTGTATTGTAGGTGTTTGGCGATACCTAATAAGTGTGGACGGCAGCACAAGAATACAAACTGATCCTGATTTAGTAAATGGTGTAAATTTCAATCGAATCACTATCGGATATAGGGAAAGTGCAAATATAATGCTTCGTTATTGCATTGAAAGCGCAAAGGTGATTGTCTGGCATGTATATCCCCTCTGGCTTGTCAGAGGGGACGCCCTATAATGGGGCACGATTTTTCGAGCTTGGGTGACGAAATATTTTCAGTCAAATCGAAGTAAATCTGGTAATGTTTTGTAATTCACATTTTTAGTGCTAAATTTAGCGTTAAATTAAGCCTACTTAGGTGAACTGTTCCAAGAGAATGAAAGTATTGTAAAACGAATATAAACATTGGTAGCGTATGAAAGATAATTATTCAAAGTCTATTGCCCTAAGATGCATTACTTGTGGTGGAGAGGATTTTAACTTCAATGAAGATAGGTCTTATGCAAAATGTAATTTATGCAATAGAGAATATCTTGGCGGATATGATGAATTGGTTGAACTCAATCAAGAAAATATCAGTGAAAATGTCGAAGCAATGAAAAATGAAATTCAAAATGATTTGCAAAAAGAGTTGTCCGATATGTTCAAGGACGCTTTCAAAGGAAATAAATATGTAAAATTTAAATAATTATGGATGCTGGAGATATTATAAGCCCAGTTTTATCACTGATTGCGATTGCTTTAACTATTGTTATGTACTTTAAGCATGATAAGAGGTTAAAGAGGCAAGAAGAAAAACTTAATGCATATCAGTTGAAAAAGATTGATAATGAAGAAGCTGAAAATAAGAAAGCTCAAATAAAAGGTAATATCGTAAAAAGCGGTAATGGCAGCAGGGTTTTAAAAATATTTAATTCAGGCAAATCCATTGCTCGTAATGTAAGAATAGAATATTTGGGAGATATGGAGGGTATTATTCCGAGAGATAACCATTTCCCTTATGAACTATTGAATCCTCAAGATAATACTGAAATCTACCTGTTGTTATGCGGGGGAGCTTCCAAGTTATCTATCAAGTATATTTGGGATGATGAATCTAAAGAAGGCAACGAATTTACTCAGATACTGACGTTGTAACATTCTGAGATAAGGCTATCCTTAGAAAACGTATTATTTTCTTGTTACGGGTATAAAAACAGCTTGTATTGACGTGTAGGGTAGCAACTACTTTACTCCTTTACACTCGTTTTCTTTGAAATGGTCTTTGATGACTTTGCAACTATAAATACACTACACTAATATTATAAACTATTTAGAAATAGAGCCACGAATACTTCGGCAGAATCTTCAGTATAAAGATTAAAGCAATTTAGAGCGCAACTAAGAGGAGTAATTGTATTACGTCTATATGGCTGTAAAAAGAATTTTTATGTGTTAATTGAAACCTGACGATGCTCATATAGATCTGATGGTATTCTGTAGAGTAGTAGGAATAGGCGCATAAAAAAAGAGGCAGATAAAGTCAATGCTATATCTGCCTCTAAATTTTATATCTAGTTGTTATGCTTTTGGAAGAGCTTCTTTTACAACCATCTGACGGCCTTCAAATTCAGCACCGTTTAATTCCTTAATAACATTTTCAGCTTCTGTTTGATCAGGCATTTCTGCAAAAGCAAAACCCTTAGATCTGCGAGTGTCGCGATCTACGATCAACTTAACTGAATTTACTGTTCCATACTCTTCTAAAACGTGATTAAGATCTGATTCTTTAACCTTGTAGCTAAGGTTACCAATGTAAATATTCATACGAATAAAATTAAAATAAATAAAATTTTGAATTAAAACAATGTAAGTTTTAAAAGATCTGTTTTGTCATTTTAAAATATCCGAATAAACGGATAAATTATTTAGAGTATTGAGAACGATGTAAACTACCTCTTGTTTGATGCTACAAAGGAATGCTTTATATTTTCAATATCAAAAAATAAAAGCAATTATTTTTCAAAAAAAGAGAAGATTCTTATTATTTTAATGAATTGAGACTAAAAAAAGGTGGTTTTGAGGTAAATAATGAAATTATTGCTCTATAATATTTTTTGAGAATCAGAACTCTAAAACTCTAAAGTTTACAAATACGTACTTAGTACTTTGGTGAATGTAATAAAAAAAGCTCCAATCATTTCTGATTGGAGCTTTTACCCACTTTGAGGTCTCTGGCGGATTCGAACCGCCGTAGACGGTTTTGCAGACCGGTGCCTAGCCACTCGGCCAAGAGACCTTATTTCGTTTTAGCGAGTGCAAAGGTAATACATATTTCTAAAATTCCAAATATACGGCATGGAAATTTTGCTTATCGGCAGCAACTTTTCTTGTTTTGTTTCTTGATATCTTTGCACTGTTGCTTCTTCTTATACATCATATCCCTTAATTCACAGCCACTTGTACAGCTAGAACATGGATTCTCGTTCTTATTTGCATTTCTGAAAAAAAGTACGATTCTATTGCCTACGTAGAATACGCAGAAGAAAACTATGGCCGAAACTATTAATTCTTGTAAGCTCATGATAATATACCTCCTATTTGATAAAAGCTAAAAGCGATGATCCAAGCCAGCGCAGTGGTGTACAGCGCTGCAAAAGCGGCCCATTTCCAACTGCCGGACTCTTGCTTAATGGCGGCAAGGGTGGCAATGCAGGGGAAATAGATAAGAACAAAGAGCATGAAACTGTAGGCGGCAAGCGAGTTAATTGGAATACGCTGCGCAAGGGTTGTTTTGCTGGCTCCTGCATCATTTGTGTAGAGAACACTAAGCGTGCTGACCACTAATTCTTTTGCTCCAACTCCCGAAACTAATCCTATTCCCAGTTTCCAGTCGAATCCCAATGGCTTGATGGCTGGCTCAATGGTCTTACCAATCTGTCCGATATAGGAATTTTCCTGTTGCTCGGATACTGTTTTGTAGGCATTATGATTTGGGTAATATCCCAGGAACCAGATTATAATTGAAGCGATCATAATCACTCCTCCCATTTTTCTGATATATTGCTGTCCTTTTTCCCAGGTGTGACGTAGAATAGCTTTCATTGTAGGCATCCGGTAGGGAGGAAGCTCCATAACAAATGGTGTATCTTCTCCTTTTATAAGCACTTTACTGAACAATCGTGCTATGATAACAGCCAGAAGTATCCCTGTTACATAGATTGATAGTAATATAAGGCTTGCCTTACCAGGAAAGAATGTTCCTACCAGCAACAGATAAATAGGCAGACGTGCACTGCAGCTCATCAACGGATTCACCAGCATAGTGATAAGACGGCTTTTTCTGTTCTCAATGGTTCGGGATGCCAGTATTGCCGGTACGTTACATCCGAATCCCATTACCAATGGAATGAAGGATTTTCCGTGAAGCCCCATTTTATGCATAATCTTATCCATGATAAATGCTGCACGAGCCATGTATCCCGAATCTTCCATTAAAGAGATGAAGAAGTAAAGGAGCAGGATGTTGGGTAGGAAAACGATTACTCCGCCAACTCCACCTATAATACCATCTACAATCATATCTTTCAATGGCCCAGCAGCCATTGTGTTTTCAAAGAAGTGTCTCAAAAGATCCACCAGCCATGCTATTCCATCCATCGGGTATTGTCCCAGAGAAAATGTTCCCTGAAACATAATCCACATAAATAGTATAAAGATTGGGTATCCCCATATTTTGTGTGTAACAATGGTATCCAGCATCTTAGTCATCTGTTGCTGTTCCATATGATTATCAACAAAGGTTTCTTTCAGTGCTCCGGAGATGAAACCATATTTTGCATCTGTAATGGCCGATTCACTATCCTCATTCATAGATTCCTCAATACGCTTGACCGCTTTCTCTCTGGCGGCAAAGATATCAGAACTGTTGGGGAGTGTGCGAATGAAGTTATCAATCCTTCTATCGTTCTCCAGTAACTTGATGGAAAGATAACGGGTAGAGTAAAGGTGTCTGATCTCTTCATTCTTTGAGATCTCAGCCTTCACATATTCTATTGCTTTTTCTAAATCGGGCCCGTGATTGATATGGATATGACGATAAGTCTTTTGCTGTGGCTTGTTGGCCTTAATGTAATCTTCCAGATGCTCTTCGTGCTCAGCTTCATTCACATTGTTACGGTGCCAGTCCTGCAATTCCTGAAGTACTTCTTTGTTTATTTCACCATTTTTGTCGAAGAAGTCGGCCCCTTCGTATAAGTTAATCACTAAATGAAATAAATGCTCAATTCCCAGATTCTTTTTACACACAGTGGGAACCATTGGTACACCAAATAGCTTGCTCAATAATCTGTAATCCAGTTTATTTCCGCTAGCTTCCAGTTCGTCATACATATTTAGTGCAATCACCATCCGCACATTCATATCTATTAACTGGGTAGTGAGATAAAGATTGCGTTCCAGATTAGAGGCGTCAACCACATTTATCACCACGTCCGGTGTCTCTTCAATGATATGCTGGCGTACGTAGATTTCTTCGGGAGTATAAGCTGATAAAGAATAGGTGCCGGGAAGGTCAACTATTTTAAATCTGTAACCCTGGAAATCAAAGAATCCTTCCTTTGCATCCACTGTTACACCGCTGTAGTTTCCTACATGTTCGTGAGCGCCCGATGCCAAATTGAATAAGGACGTCTTTCCGCAATTGGGATTTCCTACCAGTGCCACGTTTATAGTTCTTCGCTTTCCTAAAGCAATCGCTTTAAGTTCTTCTTCCGTCAAAGGTCTCTCTACATTGATAGAACCATGATAATCGGGCGATGAGTTTTGCTCGGCTACTTCATGTTCACTGATAATCTCAATCATCTCCGCTTCTTTTCTGCGGAGAGATATTTCATATCCAAGAATCTTATATTTGATAGGGTCTTTAAGGGGAGCATTTAGCAAAACTTCAACCACTTTTCCTTTGATGAATCCCATTTCCACAATCCTTTTACGGAATCCACCGTGGCCCAGAACCTTTACTATCACGCCTCTTTCGCCCGTCTTTAGTTCGGATAAACGCATACTTCTCATTATTTTCAGCAAAGATAAAGTATAATCTCTGAGTGGACAAATTATTTAGACTGTTTTTAAATAAAGAAAGTAGGCTTTATTCTTCCTTAAAACTCTTACCTTTGTGATATGTTACATATTCAGATTGCCCAATATATTGAAAAAGAAAAGCTTTTCGGACTGAAAGATAAGGTTCTGATAGCGTTGAGTGGGGGTGCCGATTCGGTTGCTTTGCTCCGTGTGATGGTTTGTTTAGGCTATTCCTGCGAAGCAGCTCATTGTAATTTCCATTTACGAGGCGAGGAATCGGATAGAGATGAATCTTTTGTCCGCAATCTTTGTGAGAAATCGAAGGTTCCTTTCCATGTAATTCATTTTGATACCAATGAATATGCTGCACAGCATCAGGTTTCCATTGAGATGGCTGCTCGTGAACTTCGGTATGACTGGTTTGAGAAAATGCGTAAAGAATTGAATGCCGATGTGGTGGCAGTGGCTCATCATCGGGATGATAGCGTGGAAACTCTTTTGCTTAATCTGATTAGGGGAACAGGAATAAACGGACTGACGGGGATTCACCCGAAGAACAACCATATTGTGCGTCCGCTGCTGACTGTGAGCCGGGAAGATATTCTTGCGTATCTGAAAGAGATGAAGCAAGACTATGTAACCGACAGCACCAATCTGCAGGATGAATATACGCGCAACAAGATTCGTTTAAACCTTCTTCCAATGATGGAAACTATAAACCCGTCAATCAAGTCGAGCCTCTTTTCAACCGCTTCCCATCTTTTGGATGCTTCCGTTATTTACAATAAAGTAATAGAGGAAGGGAAGGAGAGAGTGCTAAGCGAAGAAGGTATTTCTATAGAAAAACTACTGGCAGAACCTTCGCCTCGTGCGCTGCTTTTTGAGATTCTTTACCCACTGGGATTTAACTCTGCGCAGGCAGATGATATTTTTCTTAGTCTAGAAAGACAATCCGGACGAAAATTCCTTTCCTCTTCCTGGATGGTAGTGAGAGATCGTACTCATTTGTTGATAAAGGATCTATCTTTGCAGGCAGCTGAGACAGAGGATAAACCGGTTATTGAAGAAGAACGACTCCCGTATTCCCTTGATTTTGTAATTCCACGAGATAAAAAGACGGCTTGCTTTGATGCGGATAAACTGGAATATCCACTCACGCTTCGAAAGTGGCAGGCGGGAGATAAGTTTGTACCCTTTGGTATGAAAGGCAAAAAGAATGTGAGCGATTACCTCACTGATGCAAAATTCTCTATTCTTGAAAAAGAAAACATGTATGTGTTATGTTCCGGCGAGCAGATTGTATGGCTGGTAGGAGAGCGTACTGATAACCGTTTCCGGATTGATAAGGATACTAAAAATGTTCTGATATTGCGTTTAATTTAGAATACTAAACATTATGCGGAAAAAAGTTCTTTTGCTTATATTGCTTCTGACAAATACTGTTTTATTTGCTCAACAGCGCGAAGCACAACAATTGCTTGAAGAGGGTAAATGTCTTTATCACTTAGAGAAGGCATCGTGGTACGCAAGTGATCTTTTTCTTGCTGATTATCCTCAACTAAAAGATAGTTTGAATGGTTATTTGTCTTATCAGACAGATAATAATAATGTGAAAACAATCTTTTATAGCTTGAAAGGCACCACAAAAATACTTGCAAGGTATGAGTTTGCAAGTATTTCTTATAAGATACCTATATCTGTGGATATAAATCATTCCCAGCCTACAAACCAGGAAAAGGAACTTATTGCGTTGAGAACTGAAGCACGCCATTTGATTGAAACAAATCCTGACCACTTCTTTTCTTTCTATAAAAACACTTCGCTGAACATAATTCCTGTTATTACTCCTACTGAAAGAAAGGTTTATTTGATAACGGCACCTCAGATAGCTGGGGTGGTGCTTATTGGAAATGATTATTTGCTCACATTCAACAATAATAATGAGCTTATCAAAAAAGTAAAACTGCATAACTCGCTGATAGATTTGCCGTGCAAGGAAGTAAATAACGGCAAAGAAGTTGTTAGCACCATTCATTCGCACGTAGTTTCAGAGTATATCACTCCAACAGATATATGTACGCTGTTGCTTTATAAAGATTTTATTGAGTGGACAGAACACATTGTGATGGGACGAAAGTATGTTTCGGTGTTAAACCTCAAGGATGAGACTTTGACAATCACGCCCAAAGAAACCTGGGAGAAAGCCAATTCTTTGAAAACTACTGATTAAATATTATCATTAAGACCCGGGTGTAAAGTAACTTTAGACCCGGGTCCTAATGATATTTACACCCGGGTCTAAAACAGGTTTACATCCGGGTGTAAATGAAAATATAAAAGGTTTGCTTTTAGAAATAATCCTTAGTGGTTCATATTTAACTAGTTGCTGTTTTGTAAAAACAGTAAGAACTATGCCTTTTTTATAAATCGGGATTGCTGTTTCAAGGCAAACTTTACCAGAATAATAAGCACCGGAACCTCAATCAATGGCCCGATAACGGCTGCGAATGCCACTCCGGAATTGATTCCAAATACAGCAATCGCAACAGCAATAGCCAATTCAAAGTTGTTTCCCGTAGCAGTAAATGCCACCGAAGTGGTTTTCTCATAATCGGCTCCCGATTTTTTTGTAATCCAGAACGAGAAAAAGAACATGATTGCAAAATAAGCTATCAGCGGAACTGCTATGAGTAACACATCAAGAGGTAGTTTTACAATGTATTCTCCTTTGTATGAGAACATCACAATGATGGTGAACAGCAATGCGATGAGTGTCAACGGACTTATTCTTGGAATAAATTTAGTGTAATACCACTCGTTGCTCTTTATGCGTATAAGAATGAATCTTGATAAGAAGCCGGCAATGAAGGGGATTCCCAGATAGATAAATACGCTGTGGGCTATCTCTCCGATTGTTATGTTTGCCACTGCATTTGTTGTAGGTAATCCGAACCATCCCGGAAGCACAGCAATAAAAATGTAAGCGTAGAACGAGAAGAACAACACCTGGAAAATACTGTTTAAGGCAACCAGTCCGGCTGCATATTCCGAGCTTCCTTTAGCCAAATGGTTCCATACCAGCACCATAGCAATGCAACGCGCCAGACCAATCATTATGATGCCATACATGTATTCGGGATAATTCTGCAGAAACAGAATGCCCAAAGCAAACATCAGTATGGGACCCACAATCCAGTTCAGAAGCAGAGATATTGTAAGTATCTTCTTATCAGAGAATACTTTGCCCAGCTCTTCATACTTTACTTTGGCAAGGGGAGGATACATCATCACAATAAGACCAATGGCAAGAGGGATATTGGTGGTTCCCGATTCAAACTTACTCCAGAAGTCTGTAATTCCAGGATTGATGTATCCAATAAATACTCCGATAAACATTGCCAGGAATATCCATAGCGTAAGGTATCGGTCAAGAAACTTTAGTTTTGTTTTCATACTAGAAACTTGAATTCAATAAATCTCGTTGATATAAAACTGATAGAAACCTCTTTTTATCTCGTCGCGCACACGGATAAATTCACTCCAGATAAATTCGTCAGTTCCAGTTGCGTGAGACGGATCATCAAACCCTATGTGGAGTCTGTGCTGTACTTTTCCGGTAAACACGGGACAGCTTTCGTTTGCGCCTCCACATACCGTAATTACATAATCCCATTCCTGATCCAGATATTGATTCACACTCTTAGGAATGTGGTTGCTGATATCTATTCCGGCTTCCGCCATCACCTTTACAGCTTTTGAGTTTACTCTCGGTGCAGGTTCAGTTCCTGCAGAATGCACATCCAATGATTTATCGAACGATTGAAGCCAGCCGTGTGCCATCTGGCTGCGGCAACTATTTCCTGTACACAATATTAATATCTTCATAACAATTTAAAATATAAAGTTAAACAAATATCCTACAATCATAATCCCAGTAGCCACTACTCCTACAAATGTAAGTATAAGCGGAAGCTTGAGCACTTTCTTTAGAATAATCATCTCCGGAAGCGAAAGTCCCACAACTGCCATCATAAATGCCAGCGAGGTTCCCAATGCTGCCCCTTTTTCAATCAATACAGATACAATAGGTATTATTCCGGCTGCGTTAGAATAGAGCGGAACCCCGATGAGAACCGATAAAGGAATGCTGTACCAAGCAGACTTACCCATTAAAGATACCATAAAGTCCTCGGGTACATAACCATGAGCTCCGGCACCTACGGCAATACCGATAACAACATATAGCCATACCTTGCCTACAATCTCCTTTACCCCGCTAAAGCCAAAACGAATGCGGTCAGAGAAATTCAGTTTATTTTCATCATCTCCGGCATTGCCCATCTGAGTTTGATACACCCAGTCCTGCACCCAATGCTCTAACTTTAGTTTGCCGATAACCCATCCTGCAATAATAGCAATGATTAGTCCGGTGATAACATAGATAAGAGCAGTCTTCCAGCCAAACATACCGAAGAGGAGAATTACAGCTACTTCATTTATCATGGGCGCAGCAATCAGAAACGAGAAGGTAACACCCAATGGCACGCCCGATTCCACAAATCCCAGAAACAACGGGATGGCAGAGCAAGAGCAAAAAGGAGTAACTATTCCCAGCATCGAAGCCAACACATTGCCTGTGAAGGTAGATTTACCTTCCAGCATTTTTCGCGTACGCTCTGCCGAAAAGTAAGTACGGATAATGCCCACTACAAAGATAATCAGTGCAAGAAGCATCAGAACCTTTGGTACTTCAAATATAAAGAAGCGGATTGACTCGGTAAGGTGATCTCCTTTCTGCATACCGATTACGGAATCAATGATCCAGTTGGTTACGGGTTGCAGATTATAATATATAAGGTACCACACAGGCAGTAAGGCCAGAAGCCCAATCAGATTCCTGCGATTCATTCCAAGTATCTGTGTGGTGATTTCACTAAAAGAATTCCGTTTCATACTTATGTTTTCTAATTAAGAAAGAAAATAGTTGCATAGTAAAAACCTGCAAGAATAAAGATCACAGCAACAACACGTCTGAACCAAAGTTCAAAGGTTTTTATCTGATTATACAGTTTGCCTACATTGCCCACAGCATAAGCCAGCAGCCAGGCAAATATGATAACCGGCAGACCTGTTGCAATGGCAAACAGTACCGGAAGATACAATCCGCTTGCACTTGAAATGGTCATTGGTATCAGCATGGCAAAGTAGAGAACTCCGCTATAAGGACAAAATGCCAGGGCAAAGATCATTCCCAGTAAAAGTGTACTCCAGTAACTACCTTTGCTGTTTTCTCCAATTCTGTCCGCCAGTTTAGAAATTCCAGGGAAATTGATCTTTATTATATCCAGCATAAACAGCCCGATGACTATTAGCAACGGGCCAAGAATCTTTTCTCCCCATCCCTGAAACAGCATAGACACGTTCATCTGATTGGCTCCGAAATAAAGTATTACGGCAAGAAGGGTATAACTTATTGCGCGTCCAAGAGTGTAGACCAGTCCGTTCAGGAATACCCGCTTGCTATTATCAATATCCCGGCTTATAAATCCTATAGCCGTAATGTTGGTTGCCAGTGGGCAGGGGCTGATGGCGGTCATCAGTCCCAGTATTATCGCCGTAAGAAAGGAGTACTGTGAATTATCAAGAATACTTTGAAGAAACTCCATCTTAGTGAATTATTTAGAACCCAGTAAAGGGTCAATGGTTGATTTGATTTTCTGCTTTAGTTTGTCGGGACTGTTGCGGGCATACATAAATCCTTCCGAAGTAAGATCGGTTCTCTTTTTACCGCTTATCACCAAAAGGCTCTGACCGGATGCCTGACATTTCTTTGCAATAGCTTCACTGCCCTTTTCATCAAGGTTGAAACTCTTGAAAGTAATCATCCCTTTTTTAACCTGTTCCGGGTATAAAGCACCAAGATCCTTTTGAGATTCAGATTCTACCGCCATACAAGTTGGGCATCTGCGTGTAAAGTGGAAATAGTAAACTTCAATTTTCTGTGCAGCAACCTTAGGAGCATTTCGTTTCTTATTGTTTTGTGCGTTGCCTGTAAAGCTTCCTAATATAATCATAATAGCGAAGCTGATCATAAAAATACGTTTCATGTATATCCGGATTTATTTTGTTAATACTTCTTTTATCTCTTCCAGAGAAGGAACGCGTCCTTTAATCTCAACTTTTCCGTCAACAACCAGAGCCGGCGTTGCCATAACTCCGTATTTCATAATCTCCATAATGTCCTCTACTTTAGAGATAGAAGCATCAATACCGTTTTGCTCCACAACTTCGCGTGTTAGTTTCTCAAGAGTTTTGCACTTTGAGCATCCTGAACCTAAAATTTTAATTTCCATATTAATCTTTATTTTAATAGTTAATCGTAATTCGTAAAACGACGAACATCTACGGCAAAAAAATATTATCCGCAGCAGATTTTCTTAATTTCTTTTTTATCAAAGAACTTGGCGAACAGGCTCTGAGCCTTTGCCCAATTCTCCTTATTTATACAATAACGAACTTTGGGAGCTTCAATTTCGCCCTGAATTAGTCCGGCATCTTTGAGTTCCTTCAGGTGTTGGGATACGGTTGCTTTGGCTATTGGCAATTCATCGTGAATATCACCGAAAAAACAACTTTCCTGTGATGCGAGGAAATCCATTATAGCTATGCGTGCCGGATGCCCCATTGCCTTTGCATATCGGGCAATCTGTTCCTGTTCTGCTGTGTAATCTTTATCTTTTTCCATATATTGTTCGCAAATATACGAATAATATAATCCGGTGTTACTTTGACTCCGTAATTTTATATTCTTTAACCATTAAACGATTCACACTCCTCGTAAAGTATAATGTCTGTATTTTTTGATAGTGGTGACAAACTTTGAAAATAACTTCTTTTATATGTCTCGTGCTAAAATTTAGCACCGCGGCTATCAAAGGGTTTCAGAAGGAGGCACCCTGTTACCCCCTCCAAAACAACCTTATGTTTTTCTGTTTTTTGAAAGAGAGATTGATTGAATTTGGAATCAGTCTTAATTCGTTGGTAATCTTTTAGTTAAATCGTTAGTGTATCTATATTATACCAAAAAGAAAGAGATGTTCCCTTTTTATGTTGTTTAAAATATTTATTGTATAAAATTGTTTTGCTTCATTCTGTGTATTTTTGACTATAGGTAGATAGACCCTAATAATTAATGTAGGATATAAGAAAGAACCTTTTGTTTCGCCATTAATAGGAAAGAGTTGAAGGGTGGGTTGAGACTTTTTTTGGTATAAATTTCATTAAAATGGAATCTATAATAATTCTATTTGTACCTTTGAAGCTTAATATTTCCAGAAAATAAATTTTAATAGGAGGAAAATGAAATGGTAAAAGTAATTGCGAAATTCTTTGTTAAGGAAGACAAAGTTGAAGAATTCCTGAAATTAGCTGGTGAATTGGTACAGGAATCAAGAAAAGAAGAAGGTTGTATCAATTATAATCTGGTTCAGGATTTGAATAATAAGCAGATATTGGTTATGCTTGAAGAATGGGAGAGTGCAGGTATATTGAAAACACACATGGCTTCAACTCATTTTACAACAATAATCCCAAAGATGAGTCTATTGCAGTATCAGAAGGAAGAAATCATAGTTTGCAAACCAGTATTCTAAATAAAAAAGCGAGGACTATCCTAAAAGGAAGCCTTCGCTTTAATTTTTATATAATGGAAAAATTACTTTTTAGAAAAAAGCTCTTTTTCTTTCCACTCATTCATTAATTCAGAGATTGTATTTTTTACACTCATAATCTTGTTCGATCTGAAAGCGTTTGCACCGGCAAAAGCATATCCACTGTTAAAGTTACCTTTAAATGCATTGAAAAGAGCAAGCATAATGCAGTATGGGCTCTTAGAAATATCGCAAGTCTTGATGCAATGGAAAGGACACGACTTTGGTTGTTTTACACCTTCCTTAACTTTTTCGATAAATGAACATCCAATAGCTCTTCCCGGCATTCCAACCGGACTCTTAATAATCTCTATATCTCCTTCTTTTGCATTAATATATTGTTCTTTGAAGGCCAGAGAAGCATCGCATTCGTCAGTTGTAACAAATCGGGTTCCTAATTGAACACCTGAAGCTCCAAGTTCCATCATTCGGTAGATGTCTGCTCCTGTGTAAATACCTCCAGCAGCAATTACCGGAATTTTCTTGTTGTACTTCTCTTCAAAAATAGCCACTTCCTTCACTACCTGAGGTAAGATTTCTTCTAAAGAATAGTGCTCGTCAGTAATCTGGTTTTCCTTGTAACCTAGGTGACCTCCGGCTTTTGGGCCTTCTACCACTACAGCATCAGGAAGATAATTGTATTGACTCTGCCATTTTTCACAGATAATTCTCACCGCGCGTGCAGATGAAACAATGGGAACAAGTTTTGTTGTGCTACCTTTAGGAAGGAAGCTAGGTAAATCAAGAGGAAGTCCGGCTCCGCTAAAGATTATATCTGCTTTCTCGGCAATAGATGTTTTTACCATATCTGCAAAGTTGGTCATGGCTACCATCACATTTACTCCGATAATACCTTTTGCTTCTTTTGCTTTGGCACGTGCTCTCTTGAGCTCTTCTTTAAGCCCTAAGATGCTTGCTTCTCCAAAGTTACTAGATAGTTTATTGTATAGAAGTCCTAAACCTGCGCAAGAGATTACGCCGATGCCTCCTTCGTTTGCTACAGCCGAGGCCAGTCCTGATAAAGAGATTCCTACGCCCATTCCACCTTGAATAATAGGTACACGAACTTTTAAATCTCCAATTGATAATGTTTTCATCGTTTAATGAATTTCTAAATACTGGTCACAAAGGTAATACTATTTATAGATTAAATAGTTGGATTTGAAACTAAATTTGTGCAATGTTTGTTTATTAGTGCAATTAATAAAGCTAATGTGTTAATTGCCGTAACTAATTGTATTCAATCAATACATTCTTATTCTATTAGTTACAGCTAAATGGAATAAATATTTGCGTAATTTTTGATTGCACAAATATTTGCTATGAAGTATTTGCCCTTATTACATTTATGCTACAGATCGTTATTTCCTTGTGTGGAGAGTATACTTGGTTTTATATAAATAAGATACAGTCTTTATAAATCATGACTGATAAATAGTGCTATTTAAGCTGACTTGCCAATCATAGCTTAAAACAATGAATTAGTTTAGTCTTTAAGAATGATATCGGCTAACCAGCAATAACTTTTCTGTAAGCAACAATCTGGTAGTTTTGTTTTAATGGGTAGCCAATCTTACCATCCAGACTAGAGAAGTCGGCTACATCTCTTTTAATGGAGCTATAGCTCACTACTTTCTGATCCTTTACAAAAATTAAAGTGCAGTAAGAACCAATCATGGCTGTTTCCTTAAACTTCTTTTTAAGTTTATCCGATAGGTAAGGAATATTTTTTTCAATATTTACATATTGATATGGTGCCATTACGTATACGCTGTCCCATTTACTCGTATTTATTGTGTCCAGCATAAAAGATGAGTTGTTTGGTTGTTTAACTAAGCATGCTTCCACATCTTTATTATCTTTTTTACCGCAACTGGATAAAAATAGTAAAACTAACAAGAATAAATAGTATTTCATATTCAAAACTTTTAAATGATTATTAATCAAGAATGCTATATCATTATTCGCTATAATCTTGAACTATATCAATTTTTTATAGTTTTTGAAATTGTTTGTAATGAGTTACAAGTATACGTATTTTACTTTTAATTGATTCTTCTTTTTTGCTTTTTTTTATCG